>CAMBFX010000015.1 GCA_945865695.1 Chryseobacterium gleum
TTCCTTGTGGATCTAATAATGCTTCGTGTGGCATTACATCAATTTCTGCTTTGAACTTGCTCATGGTTTAAAAATCAAATTATTTACTATTGATAAAAGGATGTACAAAATTACAATAAAAGGGATGGCCAACAAGTGAAATATTATCAACATCGCTAACGAAATGGTTAGAAAAATATAACGAATTTTATTATCTGACCATCCAAAATTTTTGAATTTAAGAGCGAAAAGGGGAATTTCAGCAATCAACAAGTAAGAAAAGATACAAGTGATGCAGATTAGAATTAGGTACAAATTATTTCTATCAATCAAATTATACAGAAAATGAGAGGTGTATTCTGTGGTTGAATGAAATCTGGGATATTCATATAGGGTGAACAAATCTATTCTGTTTAGTCCCCAACTACCAGGTTGATAAAGCTGCTGAAGATTATTAATTTCTTTTAAATCAAATCCAATATACTGACTAAATATCCATCCTATCGAACAAATGAAAATAGCATTTGCAGGAGTAGGTAATCCAATAAATTTATCACTTTGACGGGTATCAATATTGAATTTGGCTAATCGATAGGCTGAGAATAGACAAATAAGAAAAGCTAAATAGGATAAAGGATGAGTATAATTACTCATGGAAATATTTTTGGAAGAATGATGGGCCAACTCTATGATCGTTGTATTTCCCGGAAACTCATATGGAATCTCTAAACTTACTATCCGCATCATCTGAAACATCACCACTCCAGGAACAACACCAAAACTCACTAAATCAGCTAAAGAATCTAATTGCTTACCCATTTCCCCAGAAACTTTTAACAATCTAGCCGCAAATCCATCTAAAAAATCAAAAATTGACGCTAATCCAACTAAATAGGCTGCCATAATCAAATCCCATTCGAAAGCAAACTTAATGGCCAAACAACCACATAGTAAATTACTAAGCGTTAAAAGGTTAGGTATTTGTTTGGCGATAGCTTTCAATTGATTGATTTCAATTTGTTTCTACAAAGTAAATTCAAATCTTTGAAACTCGCTCATTATTTTTAAGCAGTTATCCAATTTTCATCATTGGTTAAATACTTTTTATCACCTTTATACGTTCGTTAAATTGACTTGAAACGTATTACAAAAAGCTGTAATTTTAGCCTATGAAATTTTCAACAAACAAAAAATTTCTTTTTTCTCTACTTGCTTTAACTCTTCTACAGAGTTCTGTTTTCTCACAGGCAAAATACAGTAATGAATTTTTATCCATTGGAATTGGTGCTCGTGCCTTAGGAATGTCAAATTCCGTTTTAGCTTCGGGTAATGATGTTACTTCTGGTTATTGGAATCCAGCAGGTCTCTGTGATATTAAAGGTGATATGCAAGTGGGTTTAATGCATGCCGAATATTTTGCAGGAATAGCCAAGTTCGATTATGCAGCCATTGCTAAACCGTTGGATGGATCTAGTACTTTAGGATTTTCAATGGTAAGATTTGGTGTTGATGATATTCCCAATACAACAGAATTAATTGATGCAGATGGTAATATTGATTATGATAGAATCACTCGTTTTTCTGCAGCTGATTATGCTTTTATAACTTCTTATTCTCGAAAATTAAATATTGAAGGACTAAGTGTAGGAGCCAATTTTAAAGTGATACATCGAAAAATTGGTGATTTTGGAAAATCTTGGGGTTTTGGTTTGGATGCTGGTGCTCGTTATGTAAAAGGTGATTGGCAATTTGCGGCAATGGCCCGCGATATTACTACCACCTTCAACGCATGGTCGTATGATTTAACCGATGAAATGATTGAAACTTTTACTGCAACTGGAAATGCTATCCCGTCTAGTTCAATAGAGCTAACATTGCCAAAATTATTATTAGGGGCTTCTCGTAAATTTAATTTTAATGATAAATTCTCATTGTTAACCGAAGTAAATCTTGATTTAAGTTTTGATGGAAAAAGAAATGTTTTAATTTCTACGAATCCCATAAGTATCGACCCTCATTTAGGGATAGAGGCAGGATACAGAGATATTGTTTTTTTAAGAGCTGGGTTAGGAAACATTCAAGAAGTGAAAGAAACTTCAACAAAGAATGTTACCACCTTTCAACCTAATATTGGATTAGGAATTAATATCAAAAGAATTACCATTGATTATGCAATGACTGATATCGGAAATGTATCGGATGCACTTTATTCTCATGTTTTTTCTTTGAGATTTTTGATTTATAAACCAGCGGCTATTTGAGGTTCTTCGATATGAAAAAAACTCTAATTTTCATTTTTTTATTATTTAATACCGCTTTAGTTTTTGCACAACAATTCGGAAATGAATGGATAAATTACAATCAGAAATATTTTTATGTGAAGGTGGCTCAAACTGGAATTTATCGAATTGATTACAATGCATTAATCAACGCTGGTGTTCCTGTTTCAGGAATAAATCCAAAGAATTTTCAAATGTTTGGAAAAGAAAAAGAATTATTCATTCATGTAGAAGGAGAACAGGATAATGTTTTTGATCCAGGTGATTATATCGAATTTTATGGGGAGAAAAATGATGGTGCACTAGACACTATTCTTTATGGTGGTGCTAAAAACATGCCCGACACCTATTATAGTTTATACAATGATACACTTCGCTATTATTTTACTTGGAATTCAGATACAACTAATAAAAGAATGATTAATGAGTTGGATACTGATTTTGCTTCCTATACACCCATTAATTACGTCTGGTATGATATATATTCTAAAAATACGCAATATTATTTAGCAGGTTATAATCCTGATGGATCTTCCACTAGTTTATTCAATCCAGGAGAAGGATGGTTTAACGATCTTTTTAATGGTGTTCCTGGTGGTAATTCTCAAAATATGTTGTTAAGCACTCCAGATGTTTATAACGGACCTGGAAGTCCTAACGTGAAAATTATTTCTGCCTCTGCCTCGGCTTCGGATGCCAATTTTTCAGGAATAGGAAACCATCATTTACAATTCAACTACGGAAGTTCCAATACTACCGCCTATGATACCATTTTCAAAGGCTACAAACTGATAAAAGACACTTTTGAAATACTTCCTTCTGAACTTTCTTCACCATCCACAAATTTTCAATTTAGAATTGTTGACGACCAAGGAGCTGCTACCGATTATCAAACTACAGGTTCTGTATCTGTAAAATACCCACACACCACCAATTTTGCTTCTTCAACAACTTTTGATTGTACCATTCCTTTTCATATTTCAGAACCAAAATCTAGGTTGGATATTACGAACCACAACGTCAATAATCCAATTTTATATACACTAACGGATACCATAAAACGAATTCCTGTATCTGGTTTAAGTAATAATCACCAAGTTCTTGTTCCCAATCATTTCTCAGGAAAAGACCAAAAAATATTCTTAACAGAACCAGGGTCGATAATAAATATTAATGTTGTTTATCCAGTGAATGGAAATGGAGATTTTACCAATTTCGGAGCTAATCCTATTGATTCTGCTTTTATCATCCTCACCCATATTTCATTATTGCCCGAAGCCGGAAGCTATGCCATTTATAGATCTTCTCCTGCTGGCGGAGGATACAATACTCTAGTTGTTGATGTGGAAGAATTATACGATCAGTATGGAGGAGGAATTCAAAAACACTCCTTAGCATTAAGAAGATTTTGTGCTGATGTTATCAATGATTGGGGAAATACACCCTCTAATTTATTTTTACTAGGAAAAGGTATTCGGGAGGCTACTGAATCTTCCAACGGAACTTTCCATGGTACAAGAAAAAACCCAACCGTATTCAATGAATCACTTGTTCCAAGTTATGGTTATCCATCAAGTGATGTTTTAATATCTAGCGGAATTGTTAGTGGAAATTTTACACCCGCTATTCCAACCGGAAGATTAGCGGCAAAAAATGGTGCAGAAGTTATTGATTATTTAAATAAGGTTAT
This sequence comes from Chryseobacterium gleum, assembly GCA_945865695.1. GTDB lineage: Bacteria > Bacteroidota > Bacteroidia > Flavobacteriales_D > UBA2798 > CAMBFX01. The sequence goes on from CAMBFX010000015.1 coordinate 3,949, forward strand.
TGAATACGAAACATCACAAAATGCGCCCGTTTATACGCACCAAGATAAAGCTTGGATGAAACATATTTTACATTTTTCTGGTGGAGCAAATGCCAATGAACAATTAAATTATGAGTTATATCTAAAACAATTTGAAAATATAGCAGAGGACACCTTATTTAGTGGCTATGTAGATGCTTATGCCAAAGAAAGATCAACACCAATTAATCCTTTAGATTTTACTCAAATAAGTGGTTTTCTCGAAGAGGGAGTTTCTTTAATGACATTTTTTGGGCATGCCAGTTCTTCGGGCTTTGATCAAAATATTGATGCCGCTTCTAATTGGAACAATCAAGGAAAATATCCATTCCTATTAGGAAATGGTTGTTATGCCGGTGATATTTATCAGCCAACAAATATTAGTAATAGTGAAGATTTTGTATTAATACCAAATAGAGGAACAATTGGTTTTTTATCCACCTCTAAAGTTGGTTTTGCAGGACCACTCTACATTTTTTCTAGTGAGTTTTATCGCCAATTCGGGTACAAAAATTATGGGCAAACGGTAGGACTTCAGCTGCAGAAAACAGTTGAACATATGGAAAATATTTGGCCAGCTTTCTTAAATGATAATGTGGCTATGCAAATGGCTTTACATGGAGATCCGGCTATAAAAATCAATTCTCATAAAGAACCAGAATTCGTTGTTAGAACACAAGATATATTTTATGATCCACCCATTGTTTCACTGGGTGTAGATTCTGTAAATGTAAATGTGATTGTCACTAATTTAGGAAAATCATCTCCAGACCCAATTCAAGTAGAATTAGTTCGTCATTTTCCAAATAATAATGGAGATAGTATATATTTTAAAAGTTTTTCTGGAAAAAGATTTATTGATACTGTTACTTTTCGAATTCCTGTTTTGCATAACCTATCAACTGGCATAAATATTTTTGATGTCGCTGTTGATATTCCAAGTACAGTTACAGAAGTTTATGATGAAATAAACAATAACCAAACTAGTTCAACACTTTTCATTAATAGCAACGGAATTGCTATTATTTACCCCTATGAATTTGCTATTATTCCGGATAGTAGTATTGTATTTAAAGCTTCTACTTTAAATCCATTAGCATCCCCTCGAGATTATCGTTTTGAATTGGATACAACTGATTTATTCAACAGCCCTTTTAAGCGATATGCTATTGTTAATGCTCCAGGTGGAGTGTTGAATTTAGATGGCGCTAATTGGCTTAATCAAACAACGAGTTTTGTGGACCCATTAGTTCATACAGATAGCACTGTTTATTACTGGAGAGCTAGCCCAGATAGTTCAATATTTATTTGGGATGAAAGTTCATATCAATATATTCCTGAACAAACAGGTTGGGGACAAGCCCATTTTTTTCAATTTAAGAATAATGTTCATCAAGCCTTAAATTATGACCGACCAACCAGAAGTTGGATTTGGGATGAAACTTACCGAACATTCAAAGTGGATGTTTATACGCTAGGAAGTAATGCTATTGAATGGAATAATACATTGTGGGAAATAGATGGTGCGCAACAGGAATATAATGGATGTGGATCTGCAGTTTTTAATCCTTCTATTCATGTGGCCGTTGTTGATCCTCTAACTCTAGAAGCTTGGACTACAGGAGATCATTCCTATGGAAATATTAATCAAATTGGAGTATGCCGTGGTAGACCAGAGAAATATTTTATCTATCGACAGAATGATCCGGTTTCGATGGATTCATTAATTGGTTTTTATAATAATTATATTCCTGATGGACATTACGTTATTTTTTACACGTATAATTTTACTAATTATGCGGCATGGCAACCCAATCATTTTTCGTTTTTTCAATCTATAGGTGCAGATAGTATTTATGCCGGACGTTCTAATGAAGCTTTTATTTACTACACTCAAAAAGGAAATAATACATCTTTTAATGGATATACCTCCGGAACTACACCTAATAGTTTAATTAGTGTAAATGATACCTTAACGGCTCTGGAATACCAAGGTAAAATGACATCTGAAATTGCTGGGCCTGCCTTAAGATGGGATGCATTATATTGGCAACAAGAAGCAAAAGAAAATCCAACTTATGATAGTACTCAAATTGTATTGATGGGTATTAAACACAATGGTCAAATAGACACATTAATTAATACTGCTTTTACTTCGTTAGATTCTATCATTAATTTGAGTTCAATTGTGGATGCATCCATTTATCCTCGAGTTAAATTGGGTGGATTTTATTACGATAATCAACTTTTTACTCCTGCTCAAACTCAACGTTGGCAATTATTATATCAACCCGTTCCTGAAATCGCAGTAAATCCTCCTCTTGGATATTATTTCAGTATTGTTAACGATTCTATTAATGAAGGTCAAGATATTGAATTAGCCGTAGCCATCGAAAATGTTTCTCCATATGATATGGATAGTTTGCTTGTTCATTATTGGATTGAAGATCAAAATCGCGTACTTAATTATTTGTATTACCCTCGACAAGATTCATTGCTCAGTGGGGAAATTTTATACGATACCATTTCAATAAACTCCGATGGTTTTCCTGGTTTAAATAGTATTTGGGTAGAAGCAAATCCAATTCCGTTTGATGATACGCTTGGAAATTATGACCAATTAGAACAATATCACTTTAATAATTATTTACAAATTCCTTTCTATGTGAATCAAGATTTAATTAATCCTATTCTGGATGTCACTTTTGATGGAATTCATATTTTAAATGGAGATATGGTTAGTGGAAAACCTTTAATACTAGTAACACTTAAAGATGAAAATCCATTTTTAGTAATGAACGAAACAAGAGATACTGCCTATTTCGCAGTCTACCTCACCGATCCAATCGGAAATCAACGAAGAATTTATTTTAATCAAGGGGTTAATACTGTAATGAATTTCACCCCATCAACTGGGCCAAATGACAAATTCAAAATTGAATACAATCCTTCATTACTAACTGATGGAAAATATCAATTATTAATTCAGGCCACAGACAAATCAGGAAATGAAAGTGGCGATTTTGATTATAAAATTGATTTTGAAGTAATCAATAATTCAACGATCACAGAAGTGATGAATTACCCGAATCCTTTTAGTACAAAAACACATTTCGTTTTTACATTAACCGGCAGCACCATTCCAGATTATTTTAAAATTCAAATCATGACCATCAGTGGTAAAATTGTAAGAGAAATAATGGTGGATGAATTAGGCCCAATTCATATTGGTAGAAACATAACAGAATATGCTTGGGATGGACGTGATGAATTTGGAGATTTATTAGCCAACGGAATTTATCTCTACAGAGTAATCACAAAAATAAATGAAGAGGCAATTGAAAAACGTGAATCAGGTGCCGATCAATTTTTTAAAAAAGGATTTGGAAAGATGACATTGATAAGATAAAATTCAGTTTGCAGTTGCCAGTTCTCAGATTTTAATCGCCTAAGCATTTTGTTGATTTTTACCTTTGCCAACTGATTTTTATTGCAACAAATTGCAAACTGTGTAATGCATACTGCCAACTTTCTACTCTTCTTGCCAACTGAAAACTGCCAACTGTTAACTTCTTCTTACTTCTTCCTAAACGTACTCGCCACCACTAAATCTTTACTTCCAGGAGTGTGAACATAAAATCCTTCACCAGATTTTACGCCAAGTTTTCCTGCCATCACCATATTCACCAATAACGGGCAAGGTGCATATTTCGGATTTCCATAACCATCATGTAAAACTCTTAGTATAGATAAACAAACATCCAAACCAATGAAATCGGCCAATTGCAATGGACCCATCGGATGGGCCATTCCTAATTTCATTACGGTATCAATTTCTTCTACGCCAGCAGTTCCTTCATGTAAAGTGACGATGGCTTCATTGATCATTGGCATTAAAATTTTATTGGCAACAAATCCAGGATAATCATTCACTTCGGTTGGAACTTTTCCTAAATTTTTTGACATTTTCATAATAGTATCCGTTACTTCATCTGAAGTGGCATAACCACGAATCACTTCTACTAATTTCATTACTGGAACGGGATTCATAAAATGCATTCCAATTACTTTATCTGCACGTTTAGTTACTGCAGCCATTTTGGTAATAGAAATGGAAGAAGTATTCGTTGCAAGAATACAATGCGCTGGAGCATTTTCATCCATGTCTTTGAAAATTTTCAATTTCAAATCGATGTTTTCAGTAGCGGCTTCCACAATAAGATCGGCATTTTTTACACCTTCTTTCAAAATGGTGAAAGGGGTGATATTTTTGATTGCTTTATTTTTATCTTCTTCGGTTAAACTTCCTTTTGCTACTTGACGATCCAAGTTTTTAGAAATGGTATTAATGGCTTTTGTTAATGCATCTGCCGAAACATCAATCAATGAAACGTTGTATCCGCTTTGAGCAAATACATGTGCAATTCCATTTCCCATAGTTCCTGCTCCAATAACGCTGATATTTTTCATAAAAAGTATTTTTAATTTCGGCTCTAATATAAAGAGAATGCTTGCGTGACCATTCGATTATTTCTATAATTTTATTGAATGTTTTCAAAAAGAACCAAATGGATTCGTCTGGCGGATAGTAAAACTGATTTAATTCAGACTTTCCCCTTATCGGGTTTAAAAAAACTTTCAGTTGAAGGAAAAATTATTTGTCTGGTTCATTTGGATAATTTGATTTTTGCAATGAATGATCGTTGTCCACATCAATCCGCTTCACTTTCACAAGGCTCATGCACAGCTGATGGCTTTGTGGTTTGCCCATGGCATCGTTATGGGTTTGATATTAAAAACGGACGTGGCCCAGGTTATTATGCAGACACCTATGAAATTCAAGAAAGGGTAGAAGGTATTTTTATCGGAATTAAAAAGGGTTGGTTGGAAATATAAAATCCCCACCTTTAGAGCGAGGATTTCACTAAAATTATTGATTCTTATTTATCCAAATCCTCAAACTCTACGCTTGAATATTGATTTTCGGTAAATTGACTTTCATTAGCATGGGTTCCATTTGAATAATGATTCTCAGGCATCGGATCAGCGATAAATCCTTGTTCTTTCAATTCATTGATTTTAACGATTGTTTCATTCAAACCTTCCACAAATTTTTCAAAATCCTCCTTGTAAAGGAAAATCTTGTGCTTTTCATAAGTGAATTTATTGGTGTCTTTTTCAAAACGCTTTTTGCTTTCAGTGAGGGTAATGTATAAATCACTACCACGGGTTGTTTTCACATCAAAAAAGTAAGTTCTTTTTCCGGCCTTTACTGCCTTTGAGAATATTTCATCTCTTCTTTTTTCTTGCTCTTCCATCATCTCAACAGTTTAGTTTTTATACGTAGTTCAATAGGTCTGTTAGTGTGATAACAAATATAAAAAAGTTTTTGAAATACCAAATTTTAATCGGTCGAATAATGGTTCGTCTGATAAAATGTATGTTGGGCGGATTGGATGCTATTCCAATTTCTCATCTAACTGCTTCTGATAGAGTTCGAAGTAATGACCTCTTAAATTTAACAAATCTGTATGATTTCCTTGCTCGATAATTTCACCCTGATGCAAAACAATAATATTATCCGCATTTTTAACGGAAGAAACTCGATGACTAATGATTATTGAAGTGCGGTTTTTCATAATTCTTTTCAAACTAGTCAGTATACGATCTTCGGTTTCTGTATCCACTGCAGATAAACAATCATCAAATATCAAAATAGTAGGTTCTTTGATAATAGCACGAGCAATGGAGATTCTTTGCTTTTGTCCACCCGATAACATAATTCCACGTTCACCAACAACCGTTTTAAATTTATCTGGAAACTCCATAATATTAGAATAAATATCTGCATCCTTAGCCGCGTTCTCAATTTTTTTGAATGGATAGGTTTGTGCTCCAAAAGCAATATTATTTTCTATAGTATCTGAAAACAAGAATACTTCTTGAGGAACATAACCTACATAATTTCTATAGTTTAATAAATGATGTTCCGTTAGATTTTTATTATCCATTAATATCTTTCCCTTTTTAGGATCAAATTGCCTAGTAATTAAAGATGCAATAGTCGATTTTCCAGAACCAGTTTTTCCAATAATTGCCAAAGTTTCTCCGCTATGGATAGTAAAATTAATTTTATTTAAGGCCTTAATTCCAGTATTTACATAGGTAAATTCAACATCTTTGAATTCAATTTTACCCTTAGGCTCGATGATTTCACCTTTTAAATTGTCAATATCGGGCTGAGAATGTAAAAATTCATTGATTCTAGTTTGCGATGCTGCGGCTCTTTGAATTAAGGATGAAACCCAGCCCACTGAAGCAAAAGGCCAAGTGAGCATACTTACATAAATCACAAACTCCGCAATATTTCCTAAACTAATATTCCCTTTGATAACTTCATTTCCTCCAATGTAAATAGTAATAATGGTGGATAATCCCACCAATAAAATAATAATCGGACCAAACCAAGAATCTGTTTTTACTAAACTCAGAATTCGCATACGGTAAAGTTCACTTTCCTTATTAAAATTTTCTTCCGTATTTTTTTCTTTCCCGTAAGATTTAATAATATTTATTCCTGCAAATGATTCTTGAGCAACTGTAGTTAATTGAGATTGCTGGGCTTGCTGTAATTCACTTTTTTTATTGATTTGATTACTTACTAAATAAATGATGAATGATAAAAGAGGTAGAGGAAGCAATACATATAAAGTAAGCATCGGATTGACATTGATCATTTGGCCAATTACTAGAATAAATAAAACCACTAAATTCACGCTATACATTATCCCAGGCCCCAAGTACATTCTAACACGCGTTACATCTTCACTAATTCGATTCATCAAATCTCCCGTATTGTTTCTTTTGTAAAAAGAAGAATCTAAAACTTGATAATGTTTATAAATATCGTTTTTCAAATCATATTCAATATGACGTGACATGACGATTAAAGTTTGACGTTGAAAAAACAGAAATAATCCTTTAATAAGAGCGAAAAGCATATAAAATAACCCGTAATACAAGGCTGATTTAATAGCAGCAGCATAAATTTCTTCATCAGCTCCTTCTTTGTATTTTTTTACTGATTCTGCAACATCATCAAATGCATTTCGCACTAGAACGGGTGACCATACACCGAAAACATCAGAAATAACAATAAAAAGAAAACCCAAAATGAGCATCCATTTATATTTCCAAAGATATTTATTAAGATAGCCGAGTGATTTCATTCAGGCAACAAATGTAGCAACAATGATTTTAGTTTACTACATTAAATCTTCACACTTCCACAAGATCTTCTAATGACTAAATCCACAGGTAAAACAACCTTATTTTTAGCAGGTTTTTCTTTGCCGTTCATCTGATCCAATAAAAGTTGAAAAGCTTTTTTGCCAATTTCTTCTACAGGTTGAGCAACAGCAGTAATTCCTGGGTTGGTCAATTTGAAAAGTTCAATATCGTCAAAACTAATTACCGCCAAATCATGTGGAATTCGTAATCCTAAATCATTCATCGCCTCAATTACTGCAACAGTCAAATGATTATTTGCAGTGAATAAAGCATCAATTCGATGTGGAGCTTTTAATAAAGATTCTAATTCTTTTTTTACTCGATTTTTTATTTCCCCAAAAGGAATTTCACGAATTAAATGATTATCAATTTTGATTCCGTTTTTCTCTAATGCTTTTTTGTATCCTTGCTCACGTTCTTTAATAGAACTTAAATGGGTTGGCGAAATGGTTAACATACCAATTCTTTTCATTCCGTTTTTGATAAATAATTCAGTTGCTTTAAAAGCGCCCTTTTCATTATCAGCTACCACTGTTGCAATATTCAATTTTGGAATTTCTCTATCTATTAAAACCAGTGGATAACCACCTTTGGCTAAATTGGATAACATATCACTTTCTGTTAAAGTTGTACTTGTAATAATTCCTTCTACTTGTTGCCCAGAATATAGAAGTGAAAATAATTGTAATTCTTTTTCTTCGTCCTCATCCGAACTACAAATTAAAAGTTGATAACCATTTAATCGGGCTTCGTCTTCAATGGCTCTTGCAATTTTCGAATAGAAAGAGTTTGAAATATCAGCCACAATTAAACCCACTACATTCGATTTTCCCGTTCGCAAACCTTTAGCCGCCATATTTGGGCGATAATTCATTTCAGACACTTTTTCTAATACGCGTTTGCAAGTGTTAGCACTTATACCATGTTGTTTAGCTTTATTATTTAAAACTAAACTCACCAATGTTTTTGAAACACCTATGGCTTTGGCAACGTCTTCTAAAGATACTTTATTCATAAAATTTAATTAAGTACTACAAAATACAAAAGATTTTGATACTGATAGTTAATACGAAAATATTTAGGGCAATATCAATTTGTGGTTTTATTCCGCTAAAAATCAATGACTAAAAATGTACAATTGTTTTAAATTGATGTGCTTCATTTTTGTTTTTGAAAATAGAAAATTAAGATGGGCTAACATTAACAAACTTTAGATAAAACATTTTCTTTCTTTCTTAATAAAACAGGTTTTAATTATACCTTTGCCGAAAATTCGATTTATATGGCAGAAATACTTAATGCCCCAGATACTCTAAAAGATAATCCAGTTATTAGCCAAATGTCGGTTCACGACCATGAACAGATTCTTTTTTGTAATGATAATAAAACAGGTTTACGCGCAATTATTGCCATTCATAATACTGTTTTAGGTCCAAGTTTAGGTGGAACTCGTATGTGGCCCTATAAAAATGAGATGGAAGCATTGAACGATGTTTTGCGTTTGTCAAGAGGAATGACTTATAAATCTGCAGTTGCAGGTTTGGATTTAGGAGGAGGAAAAGCAGTAATTATTGGCGATGCCCGTAAAGATAAATCAGAAGCCTTATTCAGAAGATTCGGACAATTTGTGGATAGCCTAGGTGGAAAATATATTACTGCAGAAGATGTGGGCATTAATCCTTCTGACATGTCGATGGTAAATATGGAAACCAATCATGTGGCAGGTTTGCCAGGTAAAAGTGGTGATCCATCTCCCGTAACTGCATTTGGCGTATACCATGGAATGAAAGCATGTGCAAAAGAAGCCTATGGAAGTGATAGTTTAAATGGAAAGAAAATACTTGTTCAAGGTGTTGGACATGTAGGTGAATATTTAGTGGAATTAGTCTCTAAAGAAGGTGCAAAAGTTTTCATTAGCGATATTCATGATGATACTTTGAAAAAAGTAGTTGCCAAATATGGCGCAACTGTAATTGGTATTAACGATGTTTATGACCAAGATATGGACATTTACGCTCCATGTGCATTAGGAGCAACAATCAATGACGAAACATTAGCGAAATTAAAATGTAAAATTATTTCTGGTGCTGCTAACAACCAATTGAAAGACGAAAAAATTCATGGTGAAGTGGTGATGAAAAAAGGAATTATTTATGCACCCGATTATGTAATCAATGCAGGTGGAATCATCAATTGTTATACAGAGGTGGCTGGAAAATCTTCGGATTGGGCAATGAAAAATGCGGAAAATATATATTCTACAGTTCTCAATGTTATTAGAGAATCAAAAGAAAATAATATTCCAACTTATTTAGCAGCAAATCGCTTGGCAGAAAAAAGAATTCAATCAATAGCGGGAATTAAAAAGTGGTTTTAACTTGTAAAAATTTATATAATTCGTTCTTTATTTTATGTTAAACAGACGGCAGTTGAGAATAAAAGTATTACAAGCACTTTATGCTTGGTACCAGGGTGAGTCTACAGATTTGGTGAAGGCCGAAAAGGAATTGTTATTTAGTGTAAATAAAATTTATGATTTATATATTTACTATTTACTCATTTTCGATGAGATAGTTCATCTTTCAACTTTGAGAATAGAAGAACGAAAAAACAAAAAACTACCTAACCCTGAAGATTTAGATCCGAATCTCAAATTCATTCAAAATCTTGTTTTTCTTAGCTTAAAGAACAACAAAGAATTGAAACTAAATATTGCTAACCGAAAAATCAGTTGGCAAAATGAAATGGATTTGATGAAGAAAATTTTCAATTTGATTCAAAATTCTGAAATCTTCGAAGCATATATGTCATCACGAACTTCAGTTCTTTCTCAAGACAAAGAATTTGCAATAAAAATATTTACTGATTATATTGCTAACAATGAACTGGTGTTGCATCATTTCGAAGATAAAAGTATTTTTTGGATAGATGATATTGATTTAGTTTGCAGTTCTGTAATTAAAACCATTCAAGCTATGAATGATTCTACCGATGAAAATCAAGAATTAATTCCGTTATACAAAGATGAGGCTGTAGATAGACAATATATCATCGACCTTTTTCGTCAAACAATTAAGACAGATGCTGTAAACGAAAAACTTATTAGTAGTAAAGCTGAAAATTGGGAAAATGAAAGAATTGCAACGATGGATATGGTTTTAATGAAAATGGCAATTAGTGAGGTTCGTTTTTTTTCAACTATTCCTGTGAAAGTTACATTGAATGAATATATCGAAATTTCGAAATTTTATAGTACCCCAAAAAGTAATGGTTTTATCAATGGAGTTTTAGATAAAGCATTTCATGAAATGAAGGAAAAAGGCGAGTATCGAAAAACAGGTCGAGGTTTATTGGAAGATTAATTGAAGAATAGAGAAGATATTAATTTTAAAACTGAAAAAATATGGCAACGATGAACAAATTTATTTTAGCAACTGTATTGACAGGATTATTGTTAGGTTCATGTCAATCGGATAAATTGGAATCAGAAAATGTAGATTCCAGTATGGTGGATCCTAAAAACCCGCCAGTAATTGAATTTGAAGAATCTGTTTATGATTTTGGTACAATTTCACAGGGAGAAAAAGTGAAACACACTTATTTTTTCAAAAACACAGGTAAATCGCCTTTGATTATTCATTCGGCACAGGGAAGTTGCGGATGTACCATTCCTGAATGGCCAAAAGAACCCGTTCAACCAGGTGAAGAAGGTAAAATTGAAGTTTCTTTCAATAGTGAATATAAAAGTGGACATCAAGAAAAGATGGTGACCATTCTTGCCAATACAAAACCCACCAAAACATTCTTAAAAATAACCGGAGAAGTGGTGGTTCCGGATAAAAAATAAAAACAAAAAAAATGAATCTATTATCAGTTTTATTAGCCGAAGGCGGTGGTTTAGGAATCAACGTAGTGATGTTCTTATTGATCATCGTGGTTTTCTATTTTTTCATGATTCGTCCTCAGATGAAAAAGCAAAAAGAGGGAAAGAAATTCATGGAAAGTCTTGAAAAAGGTCAAAAAATCGTTACCATTGGCGGAGTTCATGGTAAAATTGAAGAAGTTCGTGAAACAACTTTAATTATCGGAGTAGAAGGCGGAGGAAAATTGAAAGTTGAAAAACGCGCAATTTCTCCCGATTCTCAAACGTTTATCGGAAGCGATAAATAATTCTCAGTTAATAACTTCACAATCGGTATTTTAATTCCCATTGGTAGAGTTATATCTTTGTAGGATATGGCAGGAAATACCTTTGGAAAAATATTTACATTAACATCATTCGGAGAGTCACACGGCACTGCCATTGGCGGAATAGTTGATGGCTGCCCTGCGGGATTAAAAATGGATGTTGATTTTATTCAATCCGAATTAAATCGCAGAAAGCCTGGCCAGTCGAAAATAGTGACTCAGCGAAAAGAAGGGGATAAAGTTGAATTCTTATCTGGAATTTTCGAAGGAAAAACTACAGGAACCCCAATTGGTTTTATAATTCTGAATAAAGATCAAAAATCAAAAGATTATAGTCATCTAAAGGATTCATTTCGTCCCTCTCATGCTGATTTTACCTATGAGAAAAAATATGGGCACCGTGATTATAACGGAGGAGGAAGATCATCTGCTCGCGAAACGGCAGTTAGAGTAGTGGCGGGTGCAATCGCTAAATTGATTCTTAAAAAATATAAAATTTCCGTTGATGCGTATGTATCTTCTGTTGGAGATATTTTCCTAGAAAAAGATTATACCGAATTGAATTTAAAGATAACGGAAACAAACGATGTTCGTTGTCCAGACGAAAAAACAGCAAAGAGGATGATTGAAAAAATAAATCAAATTCGAAAAGAAGGAGATTCTATTGGAGGAGTGATTTCTTGTGTAATTAAAAATACACCAGCCGGATTAGGCGAACCCGTATTTGATAAACTCCATGCTGATTTAGGAAAAGCAATGCTCGGAATAAACGCAGTGAAAGGTTTTGAATATGGAAGTGGATTTGTTGGCACCATGATGAAAGGCTCTGAACACAATGATATTATTTCTAAAAAAGGAAATAAAGTAATCACGCTGACTAATCATTCTGGTGGAATTCAAGGTGGAATTAGTAATGGAATGGATATTTATTTTCGTGTAGCGTTCAAGCCAGTTGCCACAATTATGATGGATCAAGATACCATTTCTTTAAATGAGAAGAAATCTGTTGTGAAAGGAAAAGGAAGACATGACCCTTGTGTTTTACCTCGAGCAGTTCCTATAGTGGAAGCAATGTCAGCACTAGTTTTAGTTGACCATTTATTATTAATTCGTTTATCGAAGTTAGATTAATTTTTTTACTTAAATAATTTAGTATGATCAACAAAAGAGTTTTTACATTATTATATTCATTGGGAGCAATTGCATTCATTTCATTTGTAGCGTTTTCTACACCCGAAAATGGAACCACTTTTTCTATTTTAAGAATCATCGCTCTTTGTTGTTTATTCTTTTTAAATATTCAGCGAAGAAATAAATTAACGCTTTGGATCGTTTTTGCCATGCTAGCTGGAATTGAAGTGGGAATGGATGCTCCCGTTTTTTCATTAGAGTTGGAACGACTTAGTAAAATCTTCCTCAATTTAATTAAAACGATTATTGCACCATTGATTTTTGCAACACTTGTGGTAGGAATCGCAGGACATTCGGATTTAAAACAAGTAGGAAGAATGGGATTGAAATCGATTATCTATTTTGAAATAGTGACTACGCTTGCATTATTTATCGGATTGGCTGCAATTAATATTACCCAAGCAGGAAAAGGAGTTGACGTTTCTAAATTAGAAGTTAGTGATAAAGTAAATGATAAAGCAAATTCTATATTAGAATCAAGTGAGAAAAAAGCGGCAGATGGCCATGATGTAATTGTAGATATTTTTCCAGAAAATATTGCAAAGTCAATAGCCGAAAATCAAGTTTTGCAAATAGTTGTTTTTAGTATTTTATTCGCCATTGCTCTTTCGTTAGTAAAAGGTAAACACAAAGAATCCATGCTCGGATTTTGTGAAAGTCTCTCACATGTGATGTTTAAATTTACAGATATTGTAATGTATTTCGCTCCGTTTGCTGTTTTTGGAGCGTTGGCAGCAACCATTGGTAAATCGGGAATTGACATTCTCAAACAGTTAATGTTTTTAGTAATCACACTTTATGCTTCATTGGCGGTTTTTGTGGTTTGTGTTTTGATTCCAATTATGAAGCTTTACAAGATTCCAGTGAAAAGATTTTTTCAGGCAGTTTCAGAACCTGTTTCAATTGCTTTTGCTACTTCAACTTCTGAAGCAGCTTTGCCAAAAGCAATGGAGAACATGGAGAAATTTGGTGTTCCGCAAAAAATTGTTTCATTCGTACTCCCTACTGGTTATAGTTTTAATTTGGATGGAACTACACTTTATCTTTCTCTAGCTTCTGTTTTCGTGGCGCAAATGTGTGGTGTGGATTTAACACTTGGGCAACAAATAAGTATGTGCCTCGTTTTAATGTTAACGAGCAAGGGAGTTGCAGGGGTGCGTGGTGCTTCATTTATTATTCTCGTCAGCACGGTAGCTTCAATGGGATTAGATCCCGAAAAAGCATTTATCATTCTCGCTGTGGATGCATTGATGGACATGGCTCGAACTTCAGTGAATGTTATTGGAAACTGTTTGGCTTGTGCTGTGATTGCTCGTTCAGAGGGAGAATTGAATATAAATAATAATGTTGAACAAATAGATTAATCAGATGTTTTTAAAAAAAAAGAAAATAGAAGGTGAGCCAAAACCAAAAGCGGCATTGTGGAAACGAATTCTAAAATGGACAGGAATTTCTTTCCTAATTATGTTAATCATGATTATTCTTCTCCCATTTCTATTTGAGAAGCAAATTTTCAATATGATTAAGGATGAGATTGAGAACAATCTTTATGCTGATTTGGAATGTGAAGATTATTCATTGACTTTACTAAGCACTTTTCCAAATTTTACCATGAGATTAGATAATTTTAAACTTACTGGTCAAAAGGAGTTTAAAGGAATTCCATTGATAGATGTGAAAGAAATTATTGTCACATTCGATTTAACTTCCGTTTTATTTGGAGATACATATGACATTAAAGATATTACTCTCAAATCACCTAAAATAAATGTTCAGGTTTTGAAAAATGGTAAAGCGAATTATGATATTGCTAAGCCATCTGAAGAAAAAGAAGAACCCGAGGAACCATCAAAATTTGCAGCTACCATTCGTAGTTATTCTATTGAAGATGGAAATATTATTTATAATGATTTGGCGGGTGATATGTATATGAATTTGAAAGAACTTAATCATAATGGAAAAGGAGATTTTACAGCCGAACTTTTTGAATTGCAAACTTCCACTACAGCCCAAGAAATTACTTTCGAATATGGTGGAGTGGCTTATCTAAAAAATACAAAGTCAAAAATGACCGTAAATGTTGAAATGGATATGAATAAAATGCGTTTTACATTTAAAGATAATGATGCCTCAATAAATGAACTACCTATAAAGTTTGATGGATTTGTAGAAGTATCTAATGAAATTTTAATGGACTTGAAATTTAAAACTACAAAATCTGATTTCAAACATTTGATGTCATTAGTTCCTGCTGTTTATACTCCTGATTTTGGAGATTATAAATTTTCGGGTAAAATGGGAATTGAAGGAAGAGTTTTTGGAAAATACAGCGATAAAGAAATGCCTTCTATGGATTTTACTATTGATGTGGATAATGGTTATTTTAAATATCCTGATTTACCTAAAGCTATTCAAGGAATTTATGTAAAAGCGAATATCAAATCAAAGGGTGATCCTTCAATGGACGATATGATAATTGATGTTTCTAAATTCAATGCTGATTTTGGTGGAAATAAAATTGCAGCATTTTTTAGAATGACAAATCCAATGACTGATCCAGGAATTGGTGCTGGTTTGGATGCTAAAATAAATATGGCTACCATGAAAGATTTTATGCCAATGAATCCAGGTGAAAGTTATACAGGAATTATTAATTCGGATATTCGTGTAGCAGGAAGAATGTCGGCTTTAGAGAGAGAAGATTACGATAAATTTACTGCCAAAGGAAAAGTATTAGCAGAAAATTTAGAATGGAAAACAAAAGATTCTCCAGATATGTTAGTGAAAAAAGCAGAATTACAATTCAATCCGCAATCAGTAGAGCTTCCTGTTTTTGAAATT
Source organism: Chryseobacterium gleum (assembly GCA_945865695.1). Classification (GTDB taxonomy): domain Bacteria; phylum Bacteroidota; class Bacteroidia; order Flavobacteriales_D; family UBA2798; genus CAMBFX01. Next base: position 19,477 of record CAMBFX010000015.1, read on the forward strand.
TTATATGGTAAAACAGAAATATCGGCCAATGGAAAAATTGATAATTTATTGCATTATTTAATTAATGGCGATGCTTTAAAAGGGAATTTTAATTTCTCTTCACCATTAATTGATATGAAGGAATTGATGCCTTCGTCCACCGAAGCTTCAGCAAAGGTGGACGCGACTGCTTCTGCCACTTCAACTTCTACAGATGAATCTGCTGGCGTATTCGAAGTTCCAACTAACTTAAATGTTTCGTTAACTACATCCATTGGAAAATTAATTTATCCTAATTCTGAAGGTAAACCAGACATCGAATTAGATAATATTTCTGGAGAAATTAAAATGGCAGATGGTGAAATGAGTTTGAATCAATTAAAGTTCCGCACGCTAGATGCAGATATTGCCATGAATGGAAAATATTCAACCAAAGATCCTAAAAAACCAGTGGTAGATTTTAATTATGATATCCGAAATATGGACATCAAAAAAGCATCATCTACATTTAATACCATTGAGAAATTTACTCCTATTGCTTCAAAATGTACAGGTAAATTTTCTTCGAATTTTGATTTAACCATGTCGTTGAACGAAAAAATGGAACCTGATTATAATTCAATGACTGGCGCGGGAAATATCCAAACAAAAAATATGTATGTAGAAGGATTCGAACCCTTAAATAAATTGGCAGAGAAATTAAAAATCTCCAAACTCTCTAAACAAAATGTTTCAGATTTGTCCATCAACTTTAAAATTAAGGATGGTAGATATTGGTTAGATAAAACAACTATGAAAGTGGGTAATTATCCTACCGAGATTGAAGGTTCAACTGGAATAGATCAAACGATTGATTACCGCACCACACTATCTATTCCTCGTTCAGAATTTGGTACGCAAGCCAATGATGTTTTAAATTCTTTAATGGATAAAGCGAAAAAAAGTGGTGTAGAAGTGAATTTGGGTGATGTGGTGAACGTAACTGCGTTTATCAAAGGAACGGTTAAGGATCCTAAAATTGAAACGAATTTAAAAGAAGCAGCTGATAATATGAAGGATGATATTAAAGATGCAGTGAAAGAAAAGGTGGAAGAGAAAATAGAAGAAGTAAAGGAAGATGTAAAAGAAAAAGCAAGTGCTGAAGCCGAAAAGATCATGAAGGATGCTGAAGCAAAAGCCCAACAAATACTTGCCGAAGCAAAGAAGAATGCAGATATTATTAGAGCAGAAAGTAAAAAGGCAGCCACAACGATTCGTTCCAATGCAGAAAAAGAAGGTCAAAAATTAATGACAGAAGCTGGTTCTAACCCTGTGAAGAAAATTGCCGCACAAAAATTAGTAGATTCTGCAAATAAAAAAGCAGATGCTGAAGCTAAAAAAGTGGAGGAAGAGGGTGAAGCAAAAGCGAAAAAACTGGAAGATGAAGCTGATAAAAAGGCTGATGCTGTTTTAAAAGAGGGTAGAGAACAAGCTGATAAATTGAAGTAATGTCTTAGGCATAATTTGTGTAATATCTTGTAACGTCTTGCTTTTTTTGGATTATACTTTATATGAAAATTGATTAACGAATGAAAATAGTAATACTCCTTTCTTTTATTCTTTTACCTACTGTTCTTTTTTGTCAAGATGAAGAAGGTCCATGCGTAAAACCAACCAACAAGAAAGTATTGAAATTACTTCAACAATCGTTCGATACCAAAAAATACAATCAAAAGGAACGTTACGCTTTTGTAAAAGACGCTTTAGCCGAAGATGAAAATTGTACGGAATGTCGTTTAGAATTAGCAAAAAGAGCTTATTCTGTTGCAGAAACAGGAACAACTACTTATGATAATGCAGTTACCTTTTATTTGGATGTGATTGAAGCTTGCCCAACCTATAATGCCGATGCTTATTATTATTTAGGATTGATTGCTTATGGCGATCGTAAGGATGAACAAGCATTGGAGTATTTTGACAAATTTGTAAAATTCAAATCCGAAAATGATTGGTCCTATTCTCCTGATCATGCAAAAAAAATGGGTGATGTGAAAAGTGTATTGGAAGAATTAGAGTTTAATGTAAACTATTTTAAAAATTCCGTTCCATTTTCGCCAGAATTAGTGGATAATATTTCTTCTACTAATGATGAATATCTACCCATGATTTCTCCTGATAATGAAATTATGTTTTATTCACGAAAATTAGATCGAAAAAGTTTAGGAGATCTAACCAGTAATGTAGTGGAAGAAATTACCTTGTCATCCAGAAAAGATATGGATTCTCCATTTGATGATGGAACACCATTACCAAAACCTTTCAATGTGGGAAGTAATTATGGTGGAGTAACCATTTCTGTGGATAATAAAGAAATGTTTATTTGTGCTTGTGCGCAAATTAAAACCAAGGATAATCAAACGTATAATAACTGTGATATTTTTGTTTCGCATTATGAAATGTATGAGGATTCAAAAGATCATAAAGCTTATCGCTGGGGCGAATTAGTTAACCTTGGTCCCAATATAAATTCAGAAACAGAATGGGAAGCTACACCTTCACTTTCTGGTGATGGGAAGACTCTTTTTTTTTCTAAAATGGGAAAAAATACGAGAGGAGAAGATATTTGGTATTCTAATCGTGATGAAGAGGGAAATTGGATGAAATCAAAACCGCTTAATGCAATTAATTCTGGAGGTGGAGATAAAGCTCCATTTATGCATTCAGATAGCAAAACACTTTATTTTATTTCTCAAGTTGATGTGACCAATGGAAGATTTGGTGCAGGTAAATATGATATTTTTTATACCAAACAAGACGAAAAAGGAGCATGGACAAGTCCAAAAAATATTGGTTATCCTATCAATACCGAATATGATGAATTAGGATTAATCGTTGCTGCCGATGGGCATTGGGCATATATTGTTTCTGGTCGCCAATCTTCAAAAAAAGGCGGAACAGATATTTATCGTTTTGAATTACCTGTGGAGGCTCGTCCAGAGAAAGTGATCATTGTTAAAGGTATGGTACAATATGATAATGGACAAGTAGTAACCGATGCAAAAGTGGAAATTACCAATGCAACAACCAAAGAAAAAATTGAAGTAAAAGTGAATAAAGACGATGGAAAATATGCTACAGTGGTGAGTGTAAATGAAAATGATGATGTGGTAGTTGCTGTAAAAAAAACAGAACACATGGTGGAAACAAAATACTTCAAAATCACTGCGGAATCCAAACCTGTGGTGAATGAAACCTTGAAAGTGAAAGAAATTAAAGTGAATGAACCTTATGTAATGAATGATATTTTATTTGCAACTGCATCTTATGAATTAACTGCTCAATCAAAAGCCATCTTAGATAAATTCGTGGATTTTCTAAAGGATAATTCAACATTCCAAGCTTCCATTCATGGTCATACCGATGATGTAGGCAACGATGAAAAAAACATGAATCTTTCTTCTGATCGAGCTAATGCCGTAAAAGAATATATGATTAGTTCTGGAGTTGAAGCAAATCGATTGGCATCAAAAGGATTTGGAGAAACTAAATTTAAAGTGCAGAATACCTCAGAGGAGAATCGTGCTTTAAACAGAAGAACAGAATTTTTGGTAACAGGGAAATAGAATAATTATTATAGAAATGAATTACTATTATTTAATAGTGATTATTTTTCCTGTTTTATTGAAGCCTGTGCTACTAATATACCTCCACAAATACACACCTTGAGCCAATACGGGTAAACTTGTATTCTGATAAAATTCTTGAAATTTATTTTGCCAAACTAGTTTGCCAGTCGCATCAAACAATTCAATTTTAGAAGTATTATCATTGGAAACAAATACATTTACATTTTGTGCATTACCTGGGTTAGGAAAAATATTTATATATTCTTCTATAGGAAATTCATCTAAACAACAAGTATCACATTCGTAGATGGAGAAATCATCAAAAATATAAGAAGCCACGCATGGATCACAAAAAGTGTTGAATTCAATATTAATTAAATTGGTATCTCTTAAGGCACCAATAATAAAATGGTTTTCAGTTCCATTGGCTTTGAAACAAGTGCTTATTTCAACCCAATTAACAGTATCATTAATTATGTTTCCGGGTTGATTTATCATAATAATATTACTTAATCCATGTGGATTTGTAATATAAATTGAATCTTCAGAAAAAGAAATATCAAAGGCGTCAATACTAATATTTGAAAAATTACTCATGCTCAAATAAAATTTCACCTGGTAAATTTTATCTTTTTCAAGAGTAGAACTCAATTTGCCAGCAAATGGTTCCATTGCATAAAAATTATTATTAAAAGTTAAATATATTCCAGAATGTATATATGCTACTCCAGATCGTGCAATTTGATAACCAAAACCATTGGTTGGTGTTGAAAAGTTTGCGTCACTTGAACATGGATGCATATAGTCAGGAGAATCAATTGGGAGGCCATTTAATGGGTCATACCAGTCAACAACATCGTTATTTAAATCACCGCTACCTGCTGAAGGACACTGAAGGTAATTTTCTGCATCCCAATTCAAAACTAAATTAGTTTGCGAAAATAAAATACAATGGTGGGTTAATCCCACCATTGTAAGATAAATTGAAAAAAATCGGAATTTCACTTTTATTTAACTGAAATTTTACCACATTCGGAATTTCCGTTTTGATCAGTTAACTGATAAATATATAATCCTGAATTTACGAATAAAGAAACTTTATGAATACTTGATTCTTTCATGAGATTTTCTTCATAAACTAACTTACCATTCAAGTCGAAAATTTTAAATAAATAATTTTCCAGATTAGAAGTTTCAATTGTGAAAGTTCCATCGTTAGGATTTGGATACAGAGAGTGATTTAGAGTTACTTCTGCTTGTTCATTATTTATAATTGAAGCAGACCTAACCATTCCATTTACATCACATATACCTAAAACACCAAGTAAAGCCCTTGCTTGATAAATTGCAGGTCCATTTTCAACAGCGTCCATACAAGCAATATATTCCAAATCACTTTGCTGTTGAGAATTGAATTCATAAATCTCAGCACCAAAAGTTTCTAGATAAATTGTTTGAACTTCTTTGATATATTGATCTTGAATGGCAAAAGTACTAATGGCGTTATTCTCAGAAGTTGCTAAAGCAATATTATTTTCATCCATGAATTTTTGAGCTTTGGCCATTTTTTCGGTGGAGGTATTCGCACATGAATTATAAAATCCTTGATAAATTCCGTCATCAGGTAAACCTAATGTTATCATAGAAGTATCATTATCCAATGTCATATAGGTTCCGTATTCACCTAGTTTTGTCATTTCGGGATGAAGATTGGCATATGCCATGCTTCCATTTGCAAATTTTTCCAGTTTTTCTTTTCTGATTAATCCCGGACCTCCTGGAAATGGTCCACCCCCGCCACCATTTGCACATTTACTTTCGGCATTTCCCCCTAACATAATATCTTGCCAGAAATTAGTGATTATAGAGGCACTTGGATCCGAACCTTTGGTCGCCATCGGAGGACGGTGAAAATATTCTAAAGGATTAGAAGCAGAAGTTCCATTTAATGAACCAGCAGTTCCATCGGGGCCAAGATTATTGGTCCATTTATTTTCGGCACTGATTCCTGTCGGGTTTGTTCCGCTTACAGGTGAACCTTGGTCGCCTATAGTAGCCGCATTAAAAAAGAAACCGTTCCAGTTTTGTGTAAACGTATTGCAATAGAATTGAGCGTTTCCGTTTTGTCCGCGGGCATAAATTCCTGCACCCTGTTTACTCAAATTATTTTTATAAACTTGGGCATTAAATGAATTTTCGATGGCAATTCCTCTATGAAGAGATTGATTGATGGTTGCACTGGCAGAACCCCCCTGACGAATAACATTGTTATCGTTGATTTGAACTCCCCTACAGTTGTCTGCACTGATACCTTCAAAAATTGAACCGTATGAAGTGATATAACTATCCGAACGATTCAACTTTATGGTATTGTCTTGTATTACGGCTTGAGGCCAGTTCCGTAATTTGATTCCGATATTACATTGGTTTATTACATTATTGTTGATATCCACCAAATGCAATGGCGATGCTGAAAAAGTAAAACGGTCGGCAAAAATCCCCACAGCCATTTGTTGATTTGTAACAAAGGAAGAAGTTGGATTAATAGAATTTCCCGTTATACTATGGGTTGTTCCAATATTTTGAAAAGCATAAATTCCATAGCATTGATCACTCTGGGAAATTAATTTGTTTTGTTCTATAATGATGGACCCACTCGTATTTCTTGCTAGATGAATTCCTCTCAAATTAATATATGTAAAATCATTTCTTTTGATGTTTACGGAATACCCATTTGTTGCTCGAATACCATTATCACATTTATAAAATGAATTTGCATTAGATGATTGTAAGCCTCCAATAATTGCCAAATGATTGGAATTGTTACCATTTAATTTAATGCAAATACTCTGAGTAAGAGAGGGTATTATTTCGAGAAAATTCATAAACATATTTCCTTTGATGTCTAAATTTGAAGAATAAGAATCAATCCCAAAACTTAGACCGTCAAAAACATTATCAGTTTGTACAGCTGTGCCAATTTTCAAATCATTAACATTATTAACCCAAATACCTAAATATGGTTTTGAAAGGTTGGAATATGGGGGAAGCAAATTAGTGTATGTATATGGACTAAAATAAGAATTTGTAATCACTCCAAGATGAATTCCAGAATAATCATAAACAGCAAGACCTATATAATTATCAAAAAAATTGGTGCTATTAATTGTGTATTGAGCGCCATCCTTCGAAGCAATAGCTTCAATTGCTCCATATAAGTATGAATTGGTTATTTCAAGAATCGAAGAGTTATCAATCAAATCGATACCTTGCCACATTTCATTGCATGTTGGTTTAATACTGGAACTTGTGATAGTTAATCTAATATCAGGATTCACTATAATTCTTTTTCCTGGAGCCACATAAATTTTATGCGAGGACTCAATAGTGAAATCAATATCAACTATTAAATCTTCATTAATAAAGACATAATCTGTAGTATTTAAAGTAGAACCTATCAAATTCCCATTTCGGTCACTTAATTGAGAAACCAGCGTTCTGCCACAATAAGTAGTATTTATAAAAGGGTCAGAAATACTCCTGTTTTCAGTAGTGTCAGGAGATTGAATTCCATCAAATATTGAATTATAAATACAACAATCTTTTACTTCAAAAGTAGAAGTAATAAAACAACCGTTCGCATCCATACCATAAGAGGTAATCGTGTAAACTTCATCGGTGCCTTGTACACTTGTCCAATCAACAATTAAATTATTTCCGATAAAACCATCGGATGGAACAGAGGCAATATTTGGTGAAACAAACCACGTTAAAACATTTCCGTTTAAATCTGGGGATAAATAATTATAGGTTGCGTTGTCACAACAAAAAGTAGCAGGACCGACTATTGTGCCGTTACTATTTGAATTAACAATTACAAATTCAGTTGTAGTTTGATATGGTAAATTATTTTGAATTAATTGTATTTCTACAGAGTAAGTTCCAGGCAACAAATATTGATAATTTATCGGATTATTAATTGGGCTTGCTCCTGAAATTGAATTGCCATCTCCGAAATCAATCGAATAAAAATCATAATCTGAGCATGTCGTATAATTTATTTCAATGTTTGAGCAATTTTGAGAGATTTGAAGATCAGAAAAAGAGGTTACTTCAACTTGACAAGTGAAAGTATGTTCCACTCCACATATTTCACCTATATATTCTATTGTATGAGTTCCAATGGTAAATGGACCTACATTAAAAGAAGAAGCACCATTAGGTAAATTAGTTACTGCCACACCGTCAATCAAAACTGATGTCAAAACACCTGGATTAACTGAGACATTTACTAATTCACCTTCGCAAATTGGTCCATTAATATTGCAGTTTCCTGTCATTTGTGAACCGTCAATAACATGGATTAGTATTCCTGATTGACTGCCAACTTCAATTGGAATTAAAGGATTTGAAAATGGATAAAAATTGTTTGTATTAGGATAATAAAAATAATCTCCAACAGCATTTTGTGTTAGGCAATATTCAAATCCTTGATGGTCATAAAGCAAATCACTATATCCATCATACCAGTACATAGAATAAATACCGTCTGGATATTTATAATAACTTAAACAAAATTCTTCTCCTAGACACACAGTAGCCTCACATATACTTGTAACATGATCATCTTCACATTGGGAAATTAATTGACCTCCAACAGATATTTGAAAAAAGTCAACTGGTACTAAAGATTTTAAACACATTTGAAAACCTCTGTTCACATCACATGTTTTACAACTTGGTGTATAATTACGATTCACTTTTAAAAAGTAAGTTTCACCTGGAGTTAAACCGTTTAATGAATATACATTATTATAAGTAACATTGAAATTAGTATCGCTAATTAGTCCGCCACAAGATCCACTATATAATTCAATAGAATTTAAATTGGCAGAATTGAATAAACTATTGGATTCAAATTCAATTTCTGTATTAAATGATTCTGCTATTAAAGAAATCCAATATTCTTCCATATCTGTTTCAAAAGCATAATTTAGAAATTGACATTCTTCCTCAATATTTGCAAAAGTAGCTCCTTCACATTGTGTTGTGGTTGGTGATTGAGCAAAAACATTTTTCGTTTGAAATAAAGATAAAATCATTATAAAACTCAAAAGTTTAAATTTGAATGGTTTTGTTATAAAAACCGAATAGGGGAGGGTAAATTGCATCATAGCAGAATAGATTAGTTTCTGCTAATTTAGAATTAAAATTCAATAAAAAAAATTTAGCGCATTCAATTTGAATGAATGGTAACATAAGATTTACTATAGGAGATTTTAGCTTGTTTAAGAAAATAACAGCTCGATATCCGCTTACTCTTCAGCTAATTTTTCAATTGAATTAAATAGGTTGAAAGGTTTTTCTTTAAGATTTAAATCCCAATGCTCCCGAAGATTTATTACCTCCAAAATTACTCGCCATTTTCAAAGCAGCGATGGCGCAGTCAACTCCTTTATTTCCATGTTTCCCTCCCGAACGATCAATAGATTGTTGTAAGGTATCATCGGTTAGAACACCAAATATAACGGGCTTTCCGGTTTTCAATGAAACATCTTTCACTCCATGAGCTACAGCCTCACAAACAAAATCAAAATGTTTGGTTTCACCTTGAATCACGCAACCTAATGTAATCACAGCATGTAGATTTTTCTTTTGTAATAAATGTAACGCTGCAACAGGTAATTCAAACGCACCAGGCACAAACATTACTTCAATATTATCTTCTTTCACGCCATGCTTTACTAATGTTTCTTCACATCCTTTTAATAAATTAAAAGTGATTTCAGAATGCCATTCGCTCACAACAATACCGATTAAAAAAGGTGCTCCATCGGGCACCTTCTTTAAATCATAATCTGATAAATTTTTTCCGCTTGTAGCCATTATTTATTTTTTGCTCGTGCAATTAATTTGTCAATGTCTTGTCCTTGTGCAGAACCTTCAAAATTGTCACGAATTCTTTCATACATATCTACAGCACTAGAATATTCTCCTGTTTCTTCATAGAGAACAGCAGCCTTTTTTAAATACAATGGAGTAGTGAATTCATTATCGTTATTCTCAATTGCTTCTTTGTATTTATTAATGGCTTCTTCATAATCACCCAACTCAGAGTAGGCATCACCAGCTAATCCAATGGTCATGGTAGAAACCATGATGTCTTCTACATCCACACCCTCTAAATGTTCAATAGCTTCTTCAAATTTGCCTTCGTTCAGTAAAATAATTCCCAAACAATATTGAGAAATTTCTCCTGCCATTGTTCCATCAAATTCATTGGTGATGTATTCAAAACCATAATAACCATCAATACCTTCTTTAGCTACTTTGAATGAATCGGCTTCATTAGTTCCTTGTTTCACATCAAAAAGATGTTGCGCCTTCCATGACATTTCACGAGCCTTTAATTCTCTGGGAGCTTTATAGAAAATTCGGTATCCAAAATATCCTCCAAGAACAAGAATGATTGCTCCAAAAATGATAGTCAAACTCTTTTTATTTTCTACAAAATATTGTTCCGTTCTTGAAAAAGATACGTTAGGATCGTTAGCTTCTTGTGAATCGGACTTCTTCTTAGCCATTGTTTTTAATTTTTAAAGTGCCTGCAAAAATAGTTTTTTTTTAACTATTTGCCATTTTTAGATGTTAAAGGAGTATAATTACTTATTTTTGAGTAGAATCATGCACCTCAATCGCCTCGAATTAGTCAACTTTAAGAACTGTTCTTCCATCAGTATCAGCCTGAATGCGAAGGTAAACTGCTTTTTAGGAGACAACGGAGAGGGCAAAACAAATATCCTAGATGCCATTCATTATCTCTCTTTTTGCAAATCTTACTTCAATCCTATTGATTCTCAGAACATAAAGCACGAAGAGCCCTTTTTTGTGATTCAAGGAACCTTTCAAAACGAGGAGCAAGAGATTGAAATTTATTGCGGACAAAAGCGAGGAGAGAAGAAATCATTCAAGAAAAATAAAAAAGAATATTCACGACTTTCGGATCATATTGGGTTATTTCCTTTGGTGATGATTTCACCAGCCGATACGGATTTGATCAACGCAGGAAGCGATACGCGAAGGAAATTTTTAGATACCATAATATCGCAATACGACAAGATTTATTTAGAGAGATTGATTCAATATAACAAAGCATTATTACAACGAAATTTTTTATTGAAACGTTTTTTTGAAACCAAAACTTTTAGCCAAGATCAATTAGATGTTTGGGATATGCAATTGATTACTCCAGGCGAATATATTTTTAATGCAAGAAAGAAATTTATTGATAGCCTAACACCACTTTTCAATGAGTATTATGCTTTTATTTCTGAGTCGAAAGAAACAGTGAGTATTCAATATAATTCCGATCAATCAGAAAAAACATTTACCGAAAATATTCAAAATTCATTGTCTGCAGATCGTGCTTCACGACATACCACGGTTGGAATTCATAAGGATGATATGGAATTTCAAATAGGTGGTTTTACAGTAAAAAAATTCGGTTCACAAGGACAACAAAAGTCATTTTTGATTGCCTTAAAGTTGGCTCAATATTATTTCATGCAGAAGGTAACGGGTGTTAGTCCGATTCTTTTATTAGATGATATTTTTGATAAATTGGATGATAGAAGAGTGACTAAATTGATGGAAAAAGTGACGGCAAAAGATTTCGGACAGATTTTCGTTTCAGATACGAATCTCTATAAATTACCTGCATTATTGAAAGATTTGAATGTTGATTTTTCGGAGTTTCATATTAAAAATGGAGGAGTAGAATAATGGAACGGAAAAGCAATTCTGCTAATATGAAAACGCTAATCGATAAACTGATTAGAAGTTATGGTTTAGAATCTAAAATGCAAGAATTAGATGTGATGAGTGAATGGGAAAACATCGTTGGAAAAATGATTGCACGACATACAAAAGATATTCAAATCAGAAATAAAATTCTTTACATCACTTTGGATTCTGCCCCTCTCAAACATGAGTTATTAATGAATAAAACTCGCATTATTGAATTGGTCAATGAAAAATCAGGGAAGCAGTTGGTGGAAGATGTTTTTATTAAGTGATAATCTCGAATTTAATTCCAAAT
>CAMBFX010000016.1 GCA_945865695.1 Chryseobacterium gleum
TTAATGAGTGCTTCAATGTCCATTTTTTTTACATATAAATTTTTGAAAGAGTGATGATCATCATTTTTGAAAGTTTCCATGACTTCTTTGGCTAAATCTTCTTCTGTTTTTGGGCCTGAGCAAGAAGAGATGGAGATAATGAAAAATGAGAAAATGCAAAGTGTCAAATAAAATTGGCAAATATGAGATAATTTAGAAAGATTGGAATAATTTTTCATTTGACTATTTATTACTTCTTAAATTCAAACTATCGAGAATGATTGCTTGAATTTCCTTCATTTCTTGTGGTTGATGCGAATAATAATCGATGCTTTTTTCCACTTGTGCTTTGTTTGTACGATGTTTTTTGAAAAGCGTTTCATATTCTTCAATTCCTTTCGAATAAGTTGGGCGATCCATTAAACTCGAATGACTGAATTTCGCCTCTAATAAATACATATCCACCATCAATGAAATGTATTTTTCTTTTGGTAAAACATCAGAAGGTAATTCTTCCTTTTTCTCTGAACAGGATAAAGTGACAACAGTTAGAATTAAAAATATAAGATATTTCATCGTACGAATTCTAATCGTTGACCCTTTTTATTTTCATCGAATTTTCCTAGATTGTAAGTATGGTTTCCACTCACAAAAGTATGTTTAACCACACCATGCAATTCTTCTCCTTCAAAAGGCGACCAGCCGCATTTGTATAAAATATTTTCTTTCGTTACTTTTTGTTTTGCATTAATATCTATCAAAACTAAATCGGCAAAATATCCCTCACGAATAAAACCGCGTTTTTCTATTTGAAAACAATCGGCAACATTGTGAGCTGCTTTTTCTGCAATTTTTTCTAAAGTAATTTTACCTTGATGAAAAAATTCTATTAAGGCAGGTAAACTATGTTGAACCAAAGGGCCTCCAGATGGTGCTGAAGAATAATTCTTCTGTTTTTCTTCAATGGTGTGTGGCGCATGATCGGTGGCAATCACATCAATTCTTCCATCCAATAAAGCTTTCCAAATTTCTGTCCGATCTTGGCTAGATTTCACAGCAGGATTCCATTTAATCCAATTTCCTTTTGTTTTATAATCTTCACCACAAAACCAAAGATGATGAATGCATGCCTCTGCAGTAATTTTTTTTTCTTTTAAGGGAATATCGTTTCTAAAAAGTGAGGTTTCAATGGCTGTAGAAATATGGAGAATATGCAGTCGCGTATTGTATTTTTTTGCCAATTCAACAGCGAGTGATGAGGAACGATAGCATGCTTCTGCGTTTCTTATTACTGGATGCATAGTAATATCAATATGGTCGCCGTATTTTTCTTTCGCCTCAGCTAAGTTTTTACGAATAGTGAATTCATCTTCACAATGAACAGCAATTAATAGTTTACTTTTCGAAAAAATATGATCTAATGTTTCACGACTATCTACCAACATATTTCCAGTAGAACTACCCATAAAAATTTTTACACCACAAACATTTTTTGGATTGGTTTTTAAAACTTCATCAATATTATCATTGCTAGCGCCCATGAAAAAGGAATAATTGGCCAATGAAACTTCGGAAGCGCGTTTGTATTTTTCTTCGAGTAATTCTTGTGTTAAGGTATTGGGAACTGTATTGGGCATTTCCATATAAGAAGTAATTCCACCTACGATAGCTGCCTTGGCTTCGGTATAAATCTCTGCTTTATGTGTTAATCCAGGTTCGCGAAAATGCACTTGATCATCAATTAAACCAGGAAAAAGATGTAATCCATTAGCATTTATTTCTTCATCAAAGCTGCCAGTTAAATTACTTCCAATTTTTTCAATAAAATTTCCATGGATAATTAAATCGGTTTCGGTGATTTTTCCTTCATTCACCATTTTTGCATTACGAATACAAATGCGACTCATGTTAAATTTTTTTTCGTTTCATTTTTAAAACACCCCATAAAGCTTCTTCAAAAATCTTCATACTCATTTTTGATTCGCCATATTGTCGATCAATAAAAGTAATAGGTACTTCTTTAACTTTAAAGCCATGCAAAATGGCTGTGTATTTCATTTCAATTTGAAAAGCATATCCAACAAATTGAATTTTATTTAAATCAATGGTTTCTAAAACTTTTTTACGATAACAAATAAAACCTGCTGTAGAATCCATCACATTTATACCTAAAACAATTCTCACATAGACAGAAGCAAAATACGACATTAGATATCGCATAAAGGGCCAATTTTTTACATTTCCTTGGTGGCAATAACGAGAACCAACAGAAACACCGCCATTTTTTTCAACAGCACTTCTCAATCGAATTAAATCCTCTGGATTATGCGAAAAATCGGCATCCATTTCAAAAATATATTCATAATTTTTGGCTAATGCCCATCTAAAACCATGAATGTAGGCAGTGCCCAATCCTTGTTTACCGGTGCGTTCTTCAATAAATAATTTGCCATTGAATTCGCTTTGTAAATTTTTTACTATTTGTGCCGTTCCATCCGGTGAGCCATCATCAATTACCAATACATGAAATGTAAAATTTAAAGAAAAAACTTTCCGCAGAATATTTTCGATATTCTCTTTCTCATTGAAGGTTGGTATAATAACTAGGCTATCGCTCACTGAATGATATGAAATGCTAAAATAACTTAAAAATTTTACACCGTTGCATAATTTAGAGAATGAATGCTTAATTTTATATCCTACATTTAACAATAATTAACCGACTTGTTACGATTCACTCTTATAGTGCTGTTTTTATTTCCTTTTTCGGGGATAAAAGCTCAATCGTCTAAAAATGTGGAATTATTAGATACTTGGTCAATTGATAATATTCCAATTAATAATGATGGAACAAAATTTAACGGTTGTTGGGGATTTGAGCATAATGGTATTGAATATGCTGTAATAGGTTCCACTGCTGGAACGCATATTTTCAAAATTACTGAGGGCAATCGCTTGCAAGAAGTAGATTTTGTGGCGGGAACTTCGGTTCATACCACCAGTAGCAATAATATTCATCGTGAATTCAAAACCTATAAAAATTATTTATATGGTGTTTGTGATGAAGGAAGTAGTACGCTCCAAATTATGGACATGAATTCATTACCCGATTCAGTGACTTTAGTCGCAAATGATAATGAGTTTTTTTATCGGGCACATGATATGTATATTGATTCGGCAAAAGCAACGATGTATGTTTGCGGGCCCAAAGATAGTTCTGGTTTAGTGGCCATGAAGGTTTTATCATTAGCAGATCCTGTAAATCCAACTTGGTTATATACTTATACTGATACTTGGTATGTACATGGTGCATATGTTAGAAATGATACCGCCTATTTGAGTTGTGCCAATAATGGATTGAGAATTTATAAATTTAATAACGGTACCAATCCAGTTTTATTAAATTACTTGGATATTTATCCTGAACAAGGTTATAATCATTCGGGATGGTTGAGTGAAAATGGAAAATATTTTGTTTTTACCGACGAAACACAAGGTAAAAGAATCAAATTATGTAACATTAGTGATATTACCGATATTACTATAACTGATATGTTTAATTCTGGAACAGATAATCAAACTATGGCCCATGTGGTGATGATGAAGGATGATTATGTGTATGCCTCCCACTATTATGACGGACTACAAATTTTTGATGCAAGAAATAAAACAGATGTAAAAAAAGTGGCCTGGTATGATACACACCAAGGAAATGGATATGCGCAAGGTGCTTGGGGAATTTATTCTTTTTTCAAAGACAATAAAGTGATAATTTCAGATCGAAATTCAGGATTATTTTTATTCAAAGTGAATTTACCACCAGATATCACTTCAGAAGGAGAATTTGGAATTTATCCTAATCCCACCAATGAAGAAGCTTTGTTTTTTTATAGTAATGAAGAGGAATTGTTTTATCAATTCAATGTTTATGACGCATTAGGGAAATTAATTTTTCAAAAAGAAAATATCAATAGTAATTTCCTTCGTTTTGATGTTTCTCAATGGAATGCTGGAACTTATTTTTATCATTGGGATGGTGAGGATAATTCGGTTTCTTTGAAAGGGAAATTCATCGTTGTAAAATAAAAAAAGCCCCGTAAATTATTACGAGACTTTTAATTCCGAAATTGAACTTTCGAATTTTTTACTTTCTTTTAGCAGTATTCATCAAACGCCATTTTCAAATTCTCTGCAATCATGTCAGCTGTTCTTCCTTCGATATGGTGACGCTCTACGAAATGAACTAATTTTCCATCTTTAAACAAAGCAATAGCAGGAGAAGAAGGCGGATAAGGAAGAAAATATTTTCTTGCTTGTGCCACAGCTTCTACATCGAAACCTGCAAACACTGTTGCTAAATGCGTAGGTAATTTTGCATTATCTAATGCTTTTTTGATTCCTGGACGAGCCGCACCTGCCGCGCAACCACAAACGGAATTTACCACCACTAAAGTGGTTCCTGAATCTTTAATTGCATTATCTACTTGTACAGGTGTAGTTAAATCTTTAAACCCAACTCCTGTCAGGTCATTTTTCATTGGGGTTACTAATTCTGCTGGATACATATTATTGGGTGATTTGGTTATTTATGGATTTGTTTATTTTAATTTTCTATTTTCTATTTTCTATTTTCTATTTTCTATTGGCTATTGGCTATTGGCTATTGGCTATTGGCTATTGGCTATTGGCTATTGGCTATTGGCTTTAATTTTTCACAAAGTTACGCTATTATTTCCTTTTCGTCTTAAAAAAATCACTCATCATTTTTCCACATTCATCTGCCATAATTCCTCCAACTACAGTTGTTTTAGGATGATAAAGATTTTTCTCAATTAATCCAGCTCCTCTTTTTTCATCTTTAGCACCATATACAATTTTACCAATCTGACTCCAGAATAAAGCTCCAGCACACATTACACACGGTTCGATAGTTACATACAAGGTGCATTTATCCAAATATTTCACCCCAATATGATTGGCAGCAGAAGTGATAGCTTGCATTTCGGCATGAGCAGTTACATCCAATAATTGTTCGGTGAGATTATGTCCACGCGCAATAATTATATTATTAGAAACGACTACAGCGCCCACTGGAACTTCATCTTTCGATAAAGCAAACTGAGCTTCCTTGATGGCTTGTTTCATGAAATGTTCGTCAGATAATTCAATAATTGACATTTTATTTTATTTTTTCTTTGCGTATAGAAAACGCACGATTATTTTTTAATAATTCATAGGTAGGATTTATCGCCAATCCTTTATCGGCATAAATAATTGCACTATCATATTTCCCCAGTTGATTATAAGAACAAGAAATATTATTGAATGCTTCTGCAAAATCTGATTTTATTTTCAATGCTTGTTTGGCTAAATTTATACAACCATTATAATTTCCTACTTGATACAATTGTAAACTCATATTTAATAATTGATCAGAATTCAATTCTATCTTTCCCTGATTTTTTACTAAGGCAGTTTCAATTTGTTTTTTCAAAAATTGCATTTCAGCATGACCGGGACTTAATTTCAATCCTTTGTTGACTAAAACATTTGCTTCCTCATAGCGAAATTTATTATAAAGCCATTCGGTATAAAAATGATAACAAGCAGGGTTGAGTGTATCCAATTGCAATGCTTTTACAAAATATTCTTCTGATGTTTCTCCTCTACCAGTAGCATTTCTAAGAATGGCAAGGTTGATATAGAGAGATGAATAATTCGGCACTAATTTTAAAGCGCGATTAAAATAATCTTCGGCCACTGTATAATTTCCTTTTGCCATTTGTGACAATCCATAATTCATCAAACCTCTTCCGTTTTTTGGTGATTTTATAGTTACATCCAACCATAAATCTTCTTGTGAATCCCAAACTTCATTTCTTTTGATGACGCCATACGAGTGAGAAGTAAGAAAAATAACAGCTGTCAAACAAAATGCAATCATCAAATTATTATTTCTCTCTAACTTTTCTTGATATTTAACTGCGAGATAAGAAATGTAACTAACCACAGCTAGAACTAATCCGATATACGGAAAAAACGTTCGATGATCATTCATCACCTCGGCAAAGGGAATGACACTGGATGTAGGTAAAAGCGTAATATAAAACCAAAGAATTCCAAAAGTTACTGGTCGCAATTGCCGTATTTTATAAGCGCGATAAGCTAAGAATAACATCACCAAAACACTTAACATTCCCAATAGAATTCGAATATCAAAAATATTGGTAATCACTGTTAAATCACTATCTGCAGAAAGATGAGTGGGCAGAATAAAATTTTTGAGATATAGTAGTTGTACATAAAATTGCGTGAAGAAATAATCCATTCGGCTGTTTCCACCCGGAATCCATGTAACGGGAGTCATATTTAAATAAAATACCAAAATAAATCCTGCAATAATCAAAGTTGGAACGATGAAAAGATATTTTTTCCAATCAAAACTAAATCCTTCTTTTTCTTCAATTACAAATTTATAAACGAATAAAAGTGGTATAAACATCAAAGCCGGTTCTTTAAAAGTGAAACCAAATATCATTGGAACGAGATAAATATAATATTTACGCCAACGAGTTTTATACATAAAGAAAATGAATGCGAGAATTACCATCAACGTAGAAATCAAATCTGAACGAGCAATGATATAATTGATGGTTTCGGCATTGGAAGTATGCAAAATAAAAAAAGAAGTCGCGAAAAGTGTGAACATCGAATTCCATTTATGCGGATGTACGATTATGAAAATTTCCAGAAAAAAAATGTAAAGCAAAATCGCCAATAAAACGTAAGTGATAAAAATAGTTTTATGAAATTGTTTGGCAACCGGAAAATCTTCTCCGCCCCAATAAACATCCAAAGCATTTAATGTAGTTAAACCTGGACGATAAGATTGATTGGAGGGTAGTGTGCTGAAAGTGGTTCCATCAGAAAAGAATTTTGGAATGTTTACTTCACGAATCGCAGTATTATTTACAATGGTATGCTCATCATCAAAAAAGAATGGATTATCAAAATGATTCTGGTAGCTGAAAAATAGCAGACAGACGAAAATGAGAAGGAAAGTGCTATACCAGTTGTGTTGCTTCATTGAGATGAGTTAATACCAAGATAAAAGGATTATATGAAAATTGATTTCATCTCAAAAGTAGTATGAAAATGCTGAAAAACAACGATAAGTAAGTCAAATAATCACTATTGTAATTTGTGTTAGGGTCAATTTAAGTTTAACAACTTGTTTTTAGATCCAAATTTCGTTTGGAAAAGGTGTATTTTCTTATTTTTTTAGTTATTCATAAATAGTATTAAATATTTTTTAAGTTTATCATTCATATTTTTCTATTTTTACGCCAAATTACAATCATGCTCGCTACAAAGAAAAGATCGCATAACAACGGAGAATTAAGATTATCAGATGCCGGAAAGTCAGTTACACTTGTAGGATGGGTGCAAACCAATCGCGATTTAGGTGGAATGACCTTTGTTGATTTGCGTGATCGCTATGGAATCACACAAATTGCTTTCAATATGGACGTGAATAAGGATTTGTGCATTGATGCACGTAAGCTCGGTCGTGAATTTGTGATTCAAGTAAAAGGGAAGGTGATTGAACGTAGTAATAAAAATCCTTTGCTTCCCACAGGAGAAATTGAAATTGTAGCTGAAGAATTAACCACTTTAAATATTTCTCAAACACCTCCATTTACCATTGAGGACGACACAGACGGTGGTGATGATTTGAGAATGAAATACCGTTATTTAGATTTAAGAAGAAACCCCATACGTAAAAATTTAGAATTGCGTCACCGTGTTGGAATTGAAACTCGTATTTACCTCGATAAATTGAGTTTCATGGAAGTAGAAACGCCTTATTTGATTAAATCTACTCCCGAAGGCGCTAGAGATTTTGTAGTTCCTTCTCGAATGAATCCCGGACAATTTTATGCACTACCTCAATCACCGCAAACCTTCAAACAATTATTGATGGTGAGTGGTTATGATAGATATTATCAAATCGTAAAATGTTTTCGCGACGAAGATTTACGTGCAGATCGTCAGCCGGAATTTACACAGATTGATTGTGAAATGGCATTCGTAGAGCAAGAAGATATTCTCAATACGTTCGAAGGGTTAGTGAACCATTTATTCAAAACTGTAAAAGGAATTGATATCAAAGATTTGCCTCGAATGACCTATGCCGATGCCATGAAATATTATGGTAATGATAAACCCGATACACGTTTTGAAATGAAATTTGTAGAGGTAAATCACGTGGTAAAAGGAAAAGGATTTGCCATTTTTGATAATTCAGATACAGTAATTGGAATTTGTGCAAAAGGAGCCGCTGAATTTACACGTAAACAAATTGATGAATTGACGGATTTTGTTAAACGTCCTCAGGTTGGCGCTAGCGGAATGGTGTATTGTCGTTATAATGCGGATGGAACTTTAAAATCTTCTGTAGATAAATTTTATCCCGAAGAAGAATTAAAAAAATGGGCTGAGGAATTTGATGCGCAGCCTGGAGATTTGATTTTATTATTATCAGGAGTAGAAAATAAAACAAGAAAAGCGTTAAGTGAATTGCGTTTAGAAATGGGAGCGAGATTAGGATTACGCAACAAGGATATTTACTCTTGCCTTTGGGTGATTGATTTTCCATTATTAGAATACAACGAAGAAGCAAAAAGATATTTTGCGATGCATCATCCATTTACTTCGCCCAAACCAGAAGATATCGATTTACTAGCTGTAGAACCTGGAAAAGTTCGTGCAAACGCCTACGATATGGTGATAAATGGAGTAGAAGTGGGCGGTGGTTCTATTCGTATTCACGATAGAAAATTACAATCAGAAATGTTTAAAGTTTTAGGCTTTACAACAGAACAAGCCAATGAACAATTCGGATTTTTGTTAAATGCTTTCGAATACGGTGCTCCACCTCATGGAGGAATTGCATTTGGTTTTGATCGTCTTTGTTCTTTATTCGGTGGAAGTGAATCTATTCGTGATTTTATCGCATTTCCTAAGAATAATAGCGGAAGAGATATGATGATTGATGCACCTTCAACCCTCGATGAAGCGCAATTGAAAGAGTTAGCTTTACAAATAAATATACAAAACTAAACTATGGATTACGAAACATTAGACGAATCACAAAATACCTTGCCTGCAGAAGCAATAAAGGAAATAAAAACCATGTGTAAATGGATGACATTTACTGCTGTTTTGCTTATAATCATTTCCATTTTGGGAATTCTCGGAAACTTTGGTAGTTTTTCAAGTACAGGAAATGCAATGTTTTTATTTTCTATTTTCATGAACGGAGTGAGTATCTATTTATATTTTATGATTCTTAAAAAGTCGGGATTTTTTAATGCCTTTGCCGAATCTCATGATGAAGTAAATTTAATTGCCGCACTCAATACCAATAGAATTTATTGGATGATATCTACCTTGATTATGATTTTTTCTATTTTACTAACTTTAATTAACCGATAATGGAAAATACAGATAAAATTACCGTTAGTGATGAAGCGAAAACACTTTTTCGTAATTCTGCTATTTGGATGCGTACCTATGCAATAATAATGATTGTAATCGTTTCCATTTTTGCCTTATTTGTATTAATTGTTTCAGCTGATACTAATGGAGAAATTTTAAAGGCCTTGTCTAAAGAATCTGGTAATGAATTTATAGATGTGATTTTGGCAACCTTTGGATTGATCATTTTGGGTTTAGCTTCATTTGTAGTTTTATTTGGTTATGCTGCCATTAAATTGCTATCGGCCGCTAATAGATTCACAGCTATTTCTTATTCCGCAAATGCTTCTGATTTAGTGAAAGGGTTTAAAAGTTTAAGAATGTATTGGATGTATTATGGAATCACTTTAATTGTAATGATGGTTTTAGGAATTTATTTTTTAGTGAAAGTTTTTTCTATACTCTCTGCTGCAGGCCAATCGTAATACCTTACCCCAATTGAATCGATTTTTTATAAAAACCTTTTCATTTAGTATTTAGATTTTAATTTCTACTAAACCCATTACCTTATTAAAAATGTACGTATTTTAGCCAAAAATTAAGACTATGTATAATACATTACTTCATCTACATTCAGGGACACGTTGGATAATCCTAATTTTATTATTGTATACTATTTTGAATTCTTATTCCAATTGGAAATCAGATAAAATTTTTGGTAAGAAGGATAAACTTTCTGCTCTATTTACCTTGATTTTTATCCACACGCAATTATTGGTAGGAATGATATTGTATTTTATCAGCCCATTTGTTCGTTTTGGTAGTGGAATGATGGCAGATTCTAAATTGAGATTTTATACCATCGAACATTTTATGATGATGATTGCCGCTGTTGCAGTTATCACGATTGGTTATAGTCGTTCTAAAAAATCAGAGAGTGATAAAGCGAAACACCGCAAACTATTTGTTTGGTATTTAATTGCTTTAATAATCATCATAGCAGCAATTCCTTGGCCGTTTAGAATTGAAGGAGCAAATTGGTTTTAATTATGCGTAAATTATTTTTTATACTTTTTTCTGTTGCATTGTTTTCATGTGCAGAAACTAATCCCACCACTCCAGATGGAAAACCAGATGGAAAGGCATTGTATGAACAAAATTGTTCCATCTGTCACGGTGATGATGGTAAATTAGGTTCAGCTGGTGCAAAAGATTTATCTATTTCTACTATGACGTTGGAACAAAGAATGTCCATTATCCTTAACGGAAAAGGTGGAATGGCTCCATTCGGTGATGATATGATCAACGAAGAACAACGTAAAGCCATTGCCGAATATCTCGATACATTTCTTAAATGAGTTCAGAAATAGAATACGTTGGTGATAAGTCTAAAGCAGTTCTCATTGGAGTGGTTAATTCTACTCAAGATGAAAACAAGGTCAAAGAATATTTAGATGAATTAGAATTTTTGGCTACCACTGATGGAATTGAAACCCTAAAAAGATTTTCTCAAAAACTCGCTTCAGTTCATCCCAAAACTTTAATTGGTAAAGGTAAACTCGAAGAAATGATTGAATTTGCCGATGCCAATGATGTGGGCACGATTATTTTTGATGAGGAATTAAGTCCTTCACAACAAAATAATATTGAAAAAATTTCAAAGCGAGCAGTTTTAGATAGAACGAGTTTAATTTTATCCATTTTTGCATCGCGTGCAAGAACATCGCATGCAAAAGCACAAGTACAGTTAGCACAATACCAATACATGCTTCCGCGATTAAAACGAATGTGGACGCATTTGGAGCGACAGCGTGGTGGAACAGGAGCCCGTGGTGGATCAGGAGAATTACAAATAGAAACCGATAGACGAATTGTTACCGATAAAATTGCGAAACTCAAGGAGGATTTAAAATTAATCGATAAACAAATGGCTACCCAGCGAAGTAATCGTGGGGCAATGGTGCGTGTTTCATTGGTGGGATATACGAATGTGGGAAAATCCACCATTATGAATTTGATTAGTAAATCAGAAGTTTTTGCCGAGAATAAATTGTTTGCCACTTTGGATACAACTGTGAGAAAAGTAGTGGTAGAAAATTTACCTTTTTTACTTTCAGATACTGTAGGTTTCATTCGAAAATTACCCACACAATTAATAGAATCTTTCAAATCTACTTTGGATGAAGTTCGGGAATCAGATTTATTATTGCATGTTTTGGATATTTCCCATGCCAGTTTCGAAGATCAGTTTAATATTGTCAATAAAACTTTACAAGAATTAAAAATTGGAGAAAAACCCACCATCATTATTTTTAATAAAATTGATGCTTATCATTTTGTAGAAAAAGAAGAAGGTGATTTATCCGAAATGACCAAAGAAAATATTTCATTAGAGGATTTAAAAAAATCTTGGATGTCGAAAATTGGAAATAACCGCTGTGTTTTTATTTCAGCTATCAATAAACAAAACGTGGAAGAATTACGAAAAGTGGTTTATGAAGAGGCCAAGAAAATTCACGAAATAAGATATCCGTATAATAGTTTTTTATATTAATTTTTCTTCCGGAATTTTTCCAAAACTATTCTTTCAACAAACGGATTACAAGAACCCTCAGTTATATGACTTTGATTATAAATGATGGTATCGCCAACTTTTAGTTTTGCGGAATGTATCGTTTCAAGTTTCAATGAATTATTATTTTTCATGGAATAGAAAAGCGTATCCTTAAGTTCTATCAGACAATATAACTGCAAATCACAATCCTCTACATTACTAGAATCAATTTCCAAAATTATTGCTGGAAAATCTTCAGATTTATAATCACAATAACCGCCTTCTACTTCTTTTTTTTCTTCTACCTTCTTTGTTGGAGAGGCTGATTTATTGAAAAGTTGATGGTATAAAGTTCCAATTAGAAACATCACAGCGAAAACACCAAGTAGCTTTAAATAATGATTTCTAGTTTCTTTATTCATTTAGAGATTTTAATTTTTGTAAAATTAAACTAATTCAAACTGGTTCACCAGAAAAATGTTCACTTTAGTTAAGTCTATTTCCTACGATTTTTACCGTATTTTTTTTGCATTTGCCGTCTTAGTGCTTTAAAATCACCCTTGACATGAATTTTAGCTATTCTGTATTTAATATTTTTTCTGATTATCGAATTATTTTTAGTATTTTTAATTCGTACTTATCAAGCATGAACCCCGTAAAACGATTTCTTTTACTTTATTTTTTTCTTTTTGGGTTTTTAACTAAGCCAATTTCTGCGCAAGTGCAAGATCGCTTTGATCATCTCACTATCAAAGACGGTCTTTCTCATAGCATCATTTTTTCCATCGTACAAGATAAAAAAGGATTTATTTGGCTAGCCACTCAGGATGGTGGATTAAATAAATACGATGGGTATAAATTTACTGTTTTCGAAAATGACCCCAATAATTCAAATTCATTAGCAGCAAATAACGTAAGTAAATTACTCTGCGATAAAAAAGGAAATATTTGGATTGGTACATGGGGAGGAGGATTGGATAAGTATGATCCGATTACAGAAACTTTCACTCATTATCGACATAATGCTGCCGATACGATTAATCCTTCTAAGTTAAGTCATGATAATGCACAATCATTATTAGAAGATTCAAAGGGAAATATTTGGATTGGTACCGCTGGTGGTGGTTTAAATAAATTGAATGCCTCCAATGGAAAAATTACGGTTTACCAATTTGATGAAAACGATTCTACTTCTTTAAATAACGATCGTGTATGGTCAATGGCCGAAGATTGGGAAGGAAATATTTGGGTGGGAACGAGTGATGGATTAGCAAAATTAAATACGAACACTGGAAAATTCACTCGTTATTTATTCGGTAAAGGTCAGCCAGGAAAATTAAGCCATCCAAAAGTTCGTGCGGTTCACATTGATAAAAAAAGAAGAATTTGGATTGGAACAACCGTGGGGCTTGATTTATTTGATCCCGCTACAGGTATTTTCACCAATTATAAACCTTATCCTAACGAAGAAGAAAAAGCAGAAACAAACGAAGTAAATATAATTTATACTGATAAACAAGGTGGAATTTGGATCGGTACGCATGCAGGAGGATTATGTAAATTCAATTTCAAGAAAAAATCATTCACTAAATATATTCACAATAACAATGATGAGTATAGTATAAGTTACGATGATATTCGAGATATCGTTGAGGATAGATCTGGAATTTTATGGATTGCTACCAGAGGCGCAGGTGTAAATAAATTTAATTTGAAGCCGGCTAAATTTATGCATTACGCTGCACATCCGGAAGATGTAAATCATCTTTTGAGTAATCGCGTGCGCGCTATTTGTCCTGCTGATGAAAATTCAGTTTGGATTGGAACAGATGGTGGTGGTTTATCAAAATTCAATCTCAAAAAAGGATCTTTTAAAAATTATATCAATAACGAAACGGATAAAAATTCTTTAAGTAGTAATCGAGTAAGAACCGTTTACAAAGATGAATTTGGCAATGTTTGGATTGGAACAGATGGAAGCGGATTAAATCTTCTCAATGAAACCACAAATACAATTAGTCGATTTGAAAATAATCCAAATGATGAAAATTCATTAATTGATAATGATATTTTGTATATCACAGGAGGAAAGGATAATTCTATTTGGATAGGTACAGATAATGGAATGGATTTATTTGATATTGATAAAAATCAATTCACTCATTTTTTTAGCAATCCTGATGATAGTACCACTCTTAGTAATAATCGTGTTTGGAGTATTTTTGTAGATTCAAAAGGATTGGTTTGGGCAGGAACAGATGATGGATTAAATTGTCTAGATCCAACTACTGGAAAATGCAAACAATATAAAGTTCGACCTGGAAAAAATTTCTGGATTAGTAATAATGATATTTATGCAATTACCGAGGATAAAGACCATAATTTATGGGTAGGTACTGGTCGCGGATTGAATTTTTTCGAGCGAAAAACAGAACGATTTACGTATTACACCAATAAACATGGTTTACCAGGAAATTCAGTTTACTCTATTCAAATCGATGAAAAAAATGAATTGTGGATAAGTACATTGAATGGGTTGGCTAATTTCAATCCGAAAACAAAAAAATTCAAAAACTATTTTTCGCATGATGGTTTACAAAGTAATGAATTTCTTCCTGGAGCTGGAACCGTTTTAGAAAGTGGATTTATGTTTTTCGGAGGTATAAACGGTTTTAATGCTTTTCACCCAATTAGAATTTTTGAAAACACATTTAAACCTCAAATTGTTTTTACTGGAATTTCTATTCACAATGAAATGATTAATTTGGGTAAAGAATCTATTTTAAAACAATCCGTAAATTATACCGAGTCTATTACTTTGTCCTATGATCAAAATGAAATCAGTATCAGTTTTGCTGCACTGAGTTATCATGTTTCGAGTGAAAATCAATATGCCTATAAATTAGAAGGCTTTGATGATGATTGGATAATGGTTGGCAAAAAGCAAGAAGCAACCTATACCAATCTTTCACCAGGTAAGTATACGTTCAGAGTAAAAGCATGTAATAATGATGGTGCTTGGAATGAAGAAGGAATTGCTATGGAAATTGTAATCACACCTCCTTTTTGGCAAACGGTTTGGTTTTATATTTTATGTGTGGTTGTTTTCGGATTGCTCGTTTTTGCTTTCATCAAATGGCGTATCCATAAATTGAAAGCTGCCAATAAAATTCTCGAAGATAAAGTAACAGTTCGTACGCAAAAAATAAACGAACAAAATAATATACTCACTGCCCAGAGAGAAGAATTGGAAGATAAGCATCGGGATATTATGGATAGTATCAAGTATGCAAAACGTATTCAAGAAGCAATCCTTCCTCCCAAACATGTGTTAGAAGAAAATATTAAAGAACATTTTGTTTTATATAAACCGAAAGATATTGTTTCTGGCGATTTTTATTGGACAGAAGAACACGATGGAAAAGTGATGGTAGCAGCAGTAGATTGTACAGGTCATGGCGTTCCAGGGGCATTTGTGAGTATTGTTGGAAGCAATGGTTTAAATCGAGCCGTAAACGAATTTAAATTAACTCGCCCTGCTTTAATTTTGGATAAATTAAATTTCTTAGTAACCGATTCACTGCATCAAGGAGAAACAGAAGGTAAAGATGGAATGGACATGGCGCTTTGTTGTCTCGATCGTGAAAAAGGAAAAGTTTATTTCTCAGGAGCAAATAATTCCTTGTATGTGGTCTCAAATAAATTGCAAGCGGAGAAAAATAATATTGTACATAAACTCGATGATAATCGAATAATGTATGAATTGAAAGCGGATAAGCAACCCATTGGGGGCGAATCATCGTATAAGCAAACACCATTTACACATCATGAAATTGATTTAATAAAAGGCGATATGATTTATCTTTTCACCGATGGTTTTGCCGATCAGTTTGGGGGGGCAAAAGGAAAAAAATTCAAATACGCGAATCTCTTTAAGTTACTCTCTGAAATCAGTCTTTTCGCAATGGAAAACCAAAAAGAAAAATTGAATTTTGCATTTGAGGATTGGAAAAAAGATTTAGAGCAATTAGATGATGTTTGTGTGATTGGGATACGAGTTTAGAATAAAGCTTGCATTTTATAATAATTCAATTATTTCTCTTTCTTCTTTTCCTTTGGCAATTTATATCCAATTTTTTCTCTCTTTAATATTTAATTTCTTTTTATCACCTAGTTCATCAATGTATTGGAAAACCAATTCAATATTTTTTGTGTTATTCTCAGTTTTTCGTTCTAGTTTTTCAATTTCTACTTTTAATTCCGTTTGATCTAGAATTACTTGTCGTAACCGGATAAACAGACGAATTAATCTGATATTAACTTCTATTGCTTTTTTACTATTCAAAACGCTAGATAACATTGCTATTCCTTGTTCAGTGAAGGCATATGGAGAATACCTAAGTCCCATTTTTATTGAGGAATTGGAGGCGCCAAATTGGCGCCTCCAATTATTAAGTTCTTGCTCATTTAGCTCAAACATAAAGTCAGATGGAAATCGTTCTCGATTTCGGTCAACTTGACGTTTAAGGTTTTTTGTTTCTACTTCATAAAGTTTCGCTAAATCCCTATCTAGCATAACCTTTTGCCCACGAATAAAATATATTTGATTAATTATTATTTCTTCGTTTTCATTTATTTTCAATTCAGAATTATTCATAGGTTATTCAATTTATTAATTCCTAGTTTAGGAAACTCTTGTCTTTTCAAACCCGAAATCCTAGTTTCTCCTCGTTCTCCCTCTCCCCCTCGTTCTCGCTCTCACTCTGTTTTCATCCCGCCCAATTCTCCCTATCCAAACTTCTATACTGAATAGCTTCTGCTAAATGATTATTTTGAATATTTTCTGATTTTTCTAAATCAGCAATAGTTCTAGCTACTTTTAAAATTCGATCATAGGCTCTTGCCGATAATCCTAATTTTTCCATCGCAATTTTTAATAATTGTTTACCAGCTTCATCAATTGCACAGAGTTCTTTTACCTGTTTGCTGGTCATTTGTGCGTTGCTGTAAATATCTTTATTAGCAACATATCGTAGTTCTTGAATTTCTCTCGCCTCGATTACACGAGCACGAATTTCTTTGCTCATTTCTCCTTTTTCATGAGAAGATAATTCATCATAACTCACTGGAACAACTTCCACATGCAAATCGATTCGGTCGAGTAGTGGTCCTGAAATTTTATTTAAATATCGTTGAACTGTTCCTGGAGAACATACACAATCTTTATCAGGATGATTATAATAACCACAGGGACATGGATTCATTGATGCCACTAACATAAAACTCGCTGGATATTCTACCGAAAATTTCGCTCTCGAAATAGTAACTTTTCTATCTTCCAAAGGTTGTCGCATCACCTCTAAAACCGTTCTTTTATATTCTGGCAATTCATCCAAAAATAAAACACCATTATGCGCTAAAGAAATTTCTCCTGGTTGAGGATAACTACCTCCGCCAACTAAGGCAACATCTGAAATGGTATGATGAGGTGAACGAAAAGGCCTTACAGAAATCAAAGAATCATTTCTTGTTATTTTCCCTGCTACCGAATGAATTTTTGTAGTTTCTAGTGCTTCATCAATATTTAATGGAGGTAAAATAGTACAAAGTCTTTTTGCCAACATGGTTTTTCCAGCACCTGGAGGACCAATGAGAATTACATTATGTCCGCCAGC
Source organism: Chryseobacterium gleum (assembly GCA_945865695.1). Taxonomy (GTDB): domain Bacteria; phylum Bacteroidota; class Bacteroidia; order Flavobacteriales_D; family UBA2798; genus CAMBFX01. The sequence continues at coordinate 17,689 of CAMBFX010000016.1, forward strand.
CGCTGCAATTTCAAATGCTCGTTTTATATTTAATTGTCCTTTTACATCCGAAAAATCAAATTCATATTCATCCAATCTCGAAAAGAATTCGTCTTTTATATTTACGGTAGTAATTTCAGGAACAGAATTCCCATTGAAAAAATTTACTGCTTCATTAATATTTGAAATCCCATAAACGGTAATTCCCGCAACAATCGCAGCCTCTCTCGCATTTTGTTTAGGGAGGATGATTCCTTTTAAACCGGCTTCTTTTGCTTTTAAAGCGATGGGTAAAACTCCTTTCACCGGCTGAATACTTCCATCCAATGAAAGTTCACCAAGAATCATGTAATTTTCTAATTCATGAAATTGCATTTGTTCCGAGGCAGCTAAAATTCCAAGTGCAATGCATAAATCATAAGAGGATCCTTCTTTGCGAATATCAGCGGGAGCCATATTCACCGTGATTTCCATTCCTGGAATTCGTAGTCCATTATTTTTTAATGCAGCATTGATTCTTTGATGACTTTCTTTAATGGCACTGTCGGGCAATCCGACTAAAAAGAAATTGACACCTTTGTTGATGTTTACCTCAACGGTAATAATAGTAGCGTTCACACCGAGAACGGCACTACAGTAAGTTTTGACTAGCATAATTTTTTGGAGTTGTCACTCTGTAGTCAATCTGAACTTGTTTCAGATTCTCAGAGTCTTTTGTTGTTTTTATTTTATTTGTTGTGGTTAATTATTTAATTGTTGTTGTGTTTATTTATTTTTTGTTGTTAGATTGAGATGCGATACATCGCGTCTGTATTTATTAAATTTATTATATTGTAAATAAATTTTGTTCTATAAAATCAATGAGCGAATGTATTATTTTGATATGAATTTCTTGTGTTCTGTCGGCAAATGTAGAATATGGCGCTCTAATTTCCAAATCCGATAGGCTTGATAATTTTCCTCCATCCTTTCCGGTTAATGAAATAATGAGCATTCCTTTTTTCTTTGCAGCTTCAGCCGCTTTAATCACATTAGCAGAATTTCCGCTGGTAGAAATAGCCACTAAAACATCTCCTTCTTTTCCAAAACCCTCCACATACCTTGAAAAAATATGATCAAATCCATAATCATTACCTGTACATGTAATAAAAGACGGGTCAGAAATCGCCATGGCAGGAAGTGATGGGCGGTCATTTCTATATCGACCAGAAAGTTCTTCGGCAAAATGCATAGCATCACACATAGAGCCTCCATTTCCACATGAAATCACTTTGTTACCATTTTTAAAAGCTTGAGTTAATATATCGCCTGCTTTTTCAATGGCACGAAAATTGTCCAGGTTTTCAACGAACTGTTTTAAAACGGAAGCAGCATCATTGAAATGTGCCTGAATGAGTTGGTTTTTGTTCATGATAATGGTTCAATAATTTTACGGGCCAGAGCCCAAATTTGCGATAAATTTGATGAAATTGTGTATTTTTACCAAACAAGAATAAAAAACCTTTCTTAAATGATTAAAAATTTAATAACTATTGTGCTATTATTCGGTGCAACTGCATCTTTTGCTCAAACGGCTAAAACTAACGAAACTTGTTTAGAACAGTATCAAAAACAGTTTAAAGAACGTGGTGCAGGTTCCATTGAAGATGGAAATCATAAAGTTATAATTTCAGTTACTACCGAAATGGGAACCGATTGCTATGAAGGAAAAGCAAAAGTGGAAAGTGGAGCTGTTTCTGCCATTTATATGGTTTATGAAGATGGTACATCTGATTTTTTAGATAGAAAGTATAAAGGGACTTCAAAACCTAAAATTCTAAATGGAATATCTGAATCTTTAAGTACTACCGATGGTGAAACAATACAAGTAGTATTTGTTGCTAAAATTATGCCTAAGAAAAAGCAGTTCAAAAAGGCATCTGGCCCAGGTAAAGATTTTTAATTTCGAGAGGAATACTTTTTATTCATTCGATAAAATTTAGATCTATGATTAATAGAATAACTTTTTTTGCTTTAACCTTATCCATTTTGGTAGTGGCTTCTTCATTTGCAAATATAAATGAGAATCCTAATTTACCTGACGATGATAAATACAAAGTCATCAAGGTAAATGGACAAATTCAAATAAAGAAAACCGGAAAAAATCTTTCTCAAGGTGATGAATTTGCCTCTAATACCGCATTAGATTTTAAAACTACCGAGTCAAGAGCAGCAGTGATCAGTTCTACAAAAGGCCGATTTGTACTCACCGCAGATAATAATAATTCTAAAGGGTCTAATCTTGTTCCAGCAATGAATTCTGTGGCTACAAGAAGTGGGGCTATCACCAACATGATTGATCTTAAAAATGTTTTTTCTGATAATTATGTCATCATTGAAGAAGTGAGAATGAAAATTGGCAAAGATGCTTTTCCAATGATTAAGGAGGAGAAATTCTTCTATGTAGATTATGAATATAATGGGGAAGTTATTTCTAAAATATTGAAATTCTCCAATGATACTTTGATTATGTCTAAATCGGATATTTTTAAAATTGATGGTAAAGCCATCGAAAATCCTTATTCAATTGAAATCAAATTGTATTATCGAAATGAATTAAAAGAAGAAAGCACGCCAATCAATACATTCTATGCCGTGTTCCCTGAAAAGAATGCACTTAAACAAGAATTGAAAATTATTTTAGATGAAATGGCTAAGAAAACAGAGAAGCAAAAACTCGAGGATGTTCTTTCCTATATCAATGAATTTTATGGCAAGCCAGATAAGGAAAATGTGAAGTCTTTTCTCACAACTCACTTCGATTTATTTGTAAAAGACTGATTTGTTGGCCCCTAATTCCAAATTATCTTTTTATTAAGTAGGGCGTTTTTTCGCCTCCCATATTTGCAGGTTTTAGGGCTAACTAATACCTTTGCCCCCCGATTAAAAGTCCAATAGTATTTAACAAAAAAAACAAAAAATGGAATTTTTACAAGACAACCTTATTTATTTGATTCCCGTTTTTGGGATTATTGGTTTGCTCGTGATGGCTGTTAAAAGCGCATGGGTAAGCAAGCAAGACGCTGGAGATAAAAACATGCAAGAATTAGCTGGATATATTGCTGATGGAGCTATGGCATTCTTAAAAGCAGAATGGAAAGTATTAAGCATTTTCGTGATCTTCGCTGCTGCGCTACTAGCGTATTCAGGAACCATTCATGAAGTAAATGGAAAAGAAATTCATTCAAGCTGGATTATCGCCATTGCATTTATCATTGGTGCAGTTTTTTCTGCTACCGCTGGGTATATTGGAATGAAAGTAGCAACCAAAGCAAATGTTCGCACCACGCAAGCGGCTCGTACTTCTTTAAAACAAGCTTTAAAAGTTTCCTTCACTGGAGGAACGGTTATGGGTCTTGGTGTAGCTGGATTAGCTGTTCTTGGTTTAGGTGGTTTATTCATCGTATTCTTAAAAGTATTTAATGTAACAGAAGTTAGTAGTACAGAAATGAAAACAGCTATCGAAGTATTGACTGGTTTCTCTTTGGGAGCAGAATCTATCGCTTTATTCGCTCGTGTAGGTGGTGGTATTTATACCAAAGCAGCTGACGTAGGTGCAGATTTAGTTGGAAAAGTAGAAGCAGGAATTCCTGAAGATGATGTTCGTAATCCTGCTACTATTGCCGATAACGTTGGTGATAACGTTGGTGATGTTGCAGGTATGGGTGCCGATTTATTCGGTTCTTATGTTGCAACTATTTTGGCAACGATGGTACTCGGACAAGAAATAGATGTGAAAGATAATTTCAATGGAATGTCTCCAATTCTATTACCAATGGTAATTTGTGGAATGGGAATTTTATTCTCTATTGTAGGAACATGGTTCGTACGAATTAAAGATGAAAAATCAAATGTGCAAAATGCTTTGAATTTAGGAAACTGGTCATCGATGATTATTACAGTTATTGCTTCTTATTTCATTGTTATGTGGATGCTTCCTGAAACTTTGAGCTTACGCGGTTATACATTTACCAACTTAGAAGTTTTCGCTGCGATTTGTGTGGGAACTGTTGTTGGTGCAATCATGAGTATCGTTACTGAATATTATACAGCAATGGGAAAAGGTCCTGTTAATTCTATTATTCAACAATCTTCAACCGGACATGCTACAAATATTATTGGTGGATTAGCTGTAGGAATGAAATCTACTGTTATTCCAATTTTAACTTTAGCAGCTGGTATCATGGCTTCTTATTATTTCGCTGGATTATATGGTGTAGCAATTGCTGCTGCTGGTATGATGGCAACAACGGCTATGCAATTAGCGATTGATGCATTCGGACCTATTGCCGATAACGCAGGTGGTATTGCTGAGATGAGTCAACTTCCTCCAGAAGTTCGTGAGCGTACAGATAATTTGGATGCAGTAGGAAATACAACCGCAGCTACCGGAAAAGGTTTTGCGATTGCTTCTGCAGCATTAACTTCATTAGCATTATTTGCAGCATTCGTAGGAATTGCAGGAATCGATGCGATTGATATTTACAAAGCGCCAGTTCTTGCTGGTTTATTTGTTGGTGGAATGATTCCATTTATTTTCTCTGCACTTTGTATTCAAGCGGTAGGACGTGCAGCGATGGACATGGTTCAAGAAGTACGCAGACAGTTCCGCGAAATTCCAGGAATTATGGAATACAAAGCGAAACCAGAATATGAAAAATGTGTGGCTATTTCTACCAAAGCTTCTATTCGTGAAATGATGTTGCCAGGTGCAATTGCATTAATTACTCCAATTATTGTTGGATTTGCATTCGGTCCTGAGGTATTAGGAGGTTTATTAGCGGGTGTAACTGTTTCTGGTGTGTTGATGGGTATTTTTCAATCCAACGCAGGTGGAGCTTGGGATAATGCAAAAAAATCATTTGAAAAAGGAGTAATGATCAACGGTGAGATGTACTACAAAAAATCTGAACCACATAAAGCATCTGTTACAGGAGATACTGTTGGAGATCCATTCAAAGACACTTCTGGTCCATCTATGAATATTTTGATTAAATTGATGAGTATTGTTTCATTGGTAATTGCACCTTATATTGCAGTTACTGTTGCCTCGGATAATGCAAAAGCAAAAGAAAAAGCAGAAGAAAATCAAAAAACGATTGAAGCTATGGAAGGAGAAACTTCGCAGATTCAAAACGCGTTGAAGCCTATCGAATTCCAGTTTTAAATAAAAAAATAATTAGTATAAAAATCCCGCTGATGGCGGGATTTTTTATTTTATACTTCAGTAAAATCTTTTAAATCCATTCTTATCAAATCCCAATGTTTGCCTCTTAAACAAGATGGAGGAGTTTCTTGATCGGCTTTTGTGAAATCAAGAAAGCAGGATTTCCATTCTTTGAAAGGATAAGAAGTATGATATCTTTTATCATGAAATGAAATCATTTGTTTGAAAGTGAAATATTCGGAAAGTTCGTGCAAGTCCCAAAAATCCTTTATACGACCTCCTCGCAAAACGATGTCCATTTTCATGGCAGTAATTTCTTCTAACGAAGCCATTCGTATTTCATCGATTACAATTTCAGGAAAAATGAATTTATCAGTGTAATTGACATCTACTTTAATGGTTTTTTCCTTTATCTTCCCCACTTTATAAGCGCGGCCGTTACCTACTACCATCAAATCGTAATAATCAGTCACTTCGAAATTTTTTTCAAGGATTTTAGTAATGCTGTTCACATCCATTGTTCCGTAATCAATGTCAGAAAACAAGTCGATGTCTTCCGACATGCGATGTCCCAATTGTAAACTCAAAGCGGTTCCTCCCACTAACCGGAAATTTGCAAATTCCTTCATCTTCATCAGGCGATTAAGAACATCCAAAAGACCTATAGATATCGTATTATAATATAAATTTGATTCCACTTTCTTTCAAGATTTCTTTGATTGTATTTTCTCCGTAAAAATGAATTAACTCTTCTCTTTCTATTTTATTTCCCATTTCAAAAACTCGTTCGATGGCGAATTTTTTATGTTTTTCCCAATCAATATTTTTAATATCCACATCCCAAAAAACGAATTTGCTGAATATTTTCAAATCCGGTTTCGAAGCGTTATTTTTCCTCTCTTCTTCAATATCATGATAAGCTTGCAACAACGTAAAAAAACCTTGTTCCATTCCCAATTCTTTTTCAAGCTTCATTGCGAGTGGAGTATTCATTCGTCTTTTTCCTTTGGTGATGGCCACTAATGTTTGCGGATATTCACCCACAGAAATCGCTAATCTCCCTTTAGAAATTTTGCGTTTCTTCAATTCACGCTCGAGATAAAACCCCGGATGAATGCCTTTTATTATTTTAAGGATTTTGTTCATATTGCAAAAGTAAACAAAATTGTTTACATATAAAAATGAATTATTATTTCATAATATATTGAAAAACAATTTTATATATTATAATATAGAATTAATTATAAAAATTTATCGGATGAAGCATTACCTGAAATTCTTCACTATTTCCAACTTCTCAATCCCCGGATTTAGACAAGCACATTCTTGCACACTTGCAGCTCAATCACCGGGTTTTCGCATTCAAATTAATTCATGTATTTTTTTACGACTTCCCACATCACAATCCCCGCGCAAACCGAAATATTAATGGAATGCTTCGTTCCGTATTGAGGAATTTCAATTACCATATCGCTCCTATCAATTACTTCTTGTTCTACTCCGTCTACTTCATGGCCAAAAACCAAAGCAATTTTATCTGTAGGTTTTAAATTTACATCTTGTAACCAAACCTTATTCTCTGCTTGTTCGATGGAGGCGATGATATAACCTTCTTCTTTTAATTCTTTTACTGCATCAATCGTATTCTTGAAATAATCCCAGGAAACCGATTCGGTGGCGCCCAAAGCTGTTTTATGAATATCGCGATGAGGTGGAGCAGGCGTGATGCCGCATAAAATGATTTGCTCAATAGCAAAAGCATCAGCCGTGCGAAAAATACTTCCCACATTGTTAAAACTTCGGATATTGTCTAATACAATCACCACTGGGTTTTTCTTCGAAGATTTGAATTCTTCGTTGTTGGGGCGGTTGAGTTCTTCGAGTTTGAGTTTGCGATTCATGAGGTAAAGTTAGCCATTGATAATGATTAAGAATCGCTTCGCGATAGTTTTTGCCGCGGATGAAGAGGATTTAAAAGGATTTTTGAGAATGTTAGCGTAAGGGATTCAATAAAGTCATCTGTTCATAAATATTGATAAGTACAGTATAAATCGATTCTGATAATCAATGCATGAATTTAATTTTAAGCCAAAGAAAATTAGTCTCTGGCTTCATTGTTTTTCATCGATTTTTTACAAATTAATTTGTATTTAAATCCGCGAAAATATGCGAAATCCGCGGCAAAAAATAGCAGCTTGCTGCATAATCTATGGCACAATCTCCCAAAGAAATATCCACGGCAAAAAAAGAACCAACGGAAACCCCGTTGATGAAACAATACAATACCATCAAGGCGAAATATCCGGATGCTTTATTGTTGTTTCGTGTGGGAGATTTTTACGAAACATTTGGTGAAGATGCTATTCGTACAGCTAAAACAGTAGGGATAGTATTAACCAAAAGAAATAATGGTGGAGGAGGAGAAACCATCGAGCTAGCAGGTTTCCCTCATCATTCCCTCGACATGTATTTGCCCAAACTAGTTCGTGCCGGTTATCGTGTAGCTATCTGTGATCAACTCGAAGATCCAAAATTGACAAAAACAATTGTGAAGCGTGGTGTAACAGAATTAGTCACTCCAGGTGTTTCCTATAATGATAAAGTTTTAGAAAATCGTTCCAATAATTTTTTGGCGGCAGTTCACCTTAATGGAAACGATGGCGGTGTGGCTTTCCTCGATGTTTCTACTGGTGAATTTTTAATAGCCGAGGGAAACAAAGAATACATTGATAAATTATTACAAACCTTCAAACCAAGCGAAGTTTTATTTCAAAAACAACATTCGAAAAATTTTACGGAATATTTCGGAAGTAATTTTTATACTTATCGTCTCGAAGATTGGGTATTCACTCCCGATTTTGCCAATGAAATTCTCACTAAACATTTCCATACAAAATCACTCAAAGGTTTCGGAATAGAAGGATTGAACAATGCGATTATTGCAGCAGGTGCCGCTTTACATTATTTAGCAGATACCGCTCACGATAAAGTAGCGCATATTACTTCGGTGGCGAGAATAGAAGAAGAAAAATATGTTTGGTTAGATCGATTTACCATTCGAAATTTAGAATTGGTTTTTTCTCCGCATGAAAATGCAACGACATTAATTGATATTCTCGATCATACCATCACACCAATGGGTGCGCGGTTGATGAAGCGATGGGTAATTATGCCTTTGAAAGAAATTTTACCTATCAAAGAGCGACAAGATATTGTTACTTTTTTTACCAAACACGATGAGGTGGTAGAAGCAATGTGCGACCAATTGGAAGAAGTAGGCGATATGGAAAGATTGATTTCGAAAGTGGCTACTGCTCGAATCAATCCTCGGGAGTTATCGCAAATGAAACGCGCCCTAAAAGCAATTGAACCGATTCAGATTTTATGCAAGCTGAGTAAACATTCTTCTTTACAAAAATTCACCGATCAGCTTAATCCTTGCAAAGGAATTATCGAAAGAATAGAACGAGAACTACATCCCGAGGCTCCTGTTGCCATTGGTAAAGGTGAAGTGATTAATAAAGGGGTGAATGCAGATTTGGATGAACTAAAGGCTATCGCATTTTCAGGTAAAGATTATTTATTACAAATTCAACAGCGAGAAATAGAACGTACCGGAATCACTTCCTTGAAAGTAGCGTTTAATAATGTGTTTGGATATTATATTGAAGTAAGAAATACACATAAAGATAAAGTTCCGAGTGATTGGATTCGTAAACAGACTTTGGTAGGCGCAGAGAGATACATCACGGAAGAATTAAAAATTTACGAGACAAAAATTCTAGGAGCCGAAGAAAAAATCCTTTCGATAGAAGCTAAAATATTTCAAGAATTAGTAATGAGTTTGATGGAATATATTTCGATCATTCAAGTTAATTCTAATCTCATTGCACAACTCGATGCGTTGGTGAGTTTGTCGAAAGTCGCAGTGAAAAATAATTATGTTCGTCCCGAAATCAATGATACATTCATTCTGAATATTCATAACGGGCGACATCCGGTAATTGAAAAAAATCTTCCTCCCGGAGAACCATACATTGCCAATGATGTTTATTTGGATAATGAAACCCAACAAATCATCATGATTACTGGTCCGAATATGTCGGGTAAATCTGCTTTGCTTCGCCAAACGGCATTGATTGTTTTGATGGCGCAGATGGGAAGTTTTGTTCCTGCTCAGAGCGCAGAAATAGGAATTGTTGACAAGGTTTTTACGCGTGTAGGCGCATCGGATAATATTTCTTCGGGTGAATCTACCTTTATGGTCGAGATGAACGAAACAGCAAGCATTTTAAATAATCTTTCGGATAGAAGTTTGATTTTATTGGATGAGATTGGAAGAGGAACTTCTACTTATGATGGAATTTCTATTGCTTGGGCCATTGCTGAATTTATTCATGAGAATACTAAATCAAGAGCGAAAACTTTATTTGCCACGCATTATCACGAATTGAATGACATGACTTCTATTTTTCCAAGAATCAAAAATTACAATGTTTCGGTTAAGGAAGTGGGAAATAAAATTATTTTCATGCGTAAGTTGGTGCAAGGCGGAAGCGAACATAGTTTTGGAATTCATGTAGCGAGAATGGCTGGAATGCCTCCACAAGTTTTACGAAGAGCGAATGAGATGCTGGTTCAATTGGAGAAAAACCACTCGAATTCGGGCGAGAAACGAAAAACGAAAAACGAAAAATCTATAACTTCAAAAACGGATGACGATACTTTACAACTCAGTTTCTTCCAACTAGACGATCCTGTTTTAGCGCAAATCAAAGATGAAATCATAGCAGTGGATATAAATACCCTTACACCTGTGGAAGCATTGATGAAACTGAATGAGATTAAGAAATTATTGGGAAAATAATTCTTAAAACTCTATCGTAAATCCAATGGTTGGTGTTAGCGTTGTACTGAAATTTTCTAAAACTACTGGAATACCATTCGAACCATCTGTTTTTAAGGGTTGACCATCTGTAGTGGCAAATCCTGTGTTATCTTCATTTCTTTCAAACATATAGTAGGGCGCTCCTTGTTGTGATTGCATCAAAATATTTTGGAAGTCTAAGAAAATATTCCAACTCGTTTTTTTATAATTCAGATTTTTATCTAATCTAAAATCTAATTGACTAAAATCTTGTAATCGCAAACTATTAATTTGAGTGTAGTCTAGAATTCCGGTATTTAGTAGGGCAAAATTTTGTTGGGAAGCAGCTAAATCAAAAGGCGTGTAGGGAGTTCCTCCTGCGAATCGATATTTCAATCCCAATTGCCATCCTTTACCAAATTTATAGCCTAAGGTGGAAGAAAGTAAATGTTGATTATCCCAAGAAGATGGCAATAAAATATTATCCCTTCCCGAATATTTACTTCTTACAAAAGTATAACTGATGACATAAAATATTTTTTTAGTCAGTTTTTGCTGAACAAAAAATTCAAATCCAAAAGTTTCTCCTCTTCCATCACTCAATACTTCTTCATTACCCACCGCACCGAATTCACTTCCTTGATTGGCCAATGAAATACCTGTATTCACTGAAACAGGATATTGACTGTATTTCTTATAAAATCCTTCTAAGGTAAAACGCAAAGCTTCATTGGGTAAATATTGTGTTCCTACTACCAAATGATCCGATTGAATATATTGCATCGATTTATTCACCAAAGTTCCATTGGCATCACGATAACCTAAGTTGGTATACGTTGGAATTTTATAATAAGATCCTGCAGAGGCGGTGATATCAAATTTCTCGGTTACATGGTATGCAAGTGATAAACGAGGTGAAAGTGTCTTTAATGAATTGTTTCCATCCTTGGTAAATGAATTCATATCGGTGCGTAATCCAAATGAAACCAATAAACGATTTTTAAGTAAATTTTTAGACACCTGTCCGAAAGCTCCGTATTTGAAAAAATCTACAGCACTATTAAAATTGATTGTGTTGGCTGGTATAATCACATTTCCTAACGTATCTGTAATTTCATTGGTGACTTTATTAAGTAACGAAGTATTGTACTTTACATATTGTCCCATTACTCCGTAAGAGATTTTCCAACCATTCACGAATTTATTAACGTCCATTCGGAATTTATTTTCGATTTCTTGCGATATCAATCCGAAATTTCGCAAGCTTTCGTTATCGTATTGTGCATCTTCGAAACGGTCGATTTCATTGTTATACATATTTCTACTTAGTGCAATGTTGATGTATCCTTTTTCAATTAATCTTTTTAAAGCAAATCCAGTGGTATAATTCCATTGGTGAATGATGGGAAGGGATCGTCTGAAATATTCATTCTCCAATGTGGTTGTTTTGGTAGTTGCAAATGAAAAATTATCAATGGCACCAATTCCTAATGCAGTGAAAGTTGTTTTCTCATTAATCTTATGCGTTATTTTATATTGGAAATCATAAAAATTCGGGCGGATGGGAAGGTCAATTAATTTAAACAATAAATCCAAATAAGATTTACGTGCAGAAAGCAAGAAATCTGTTTTCTTTCCCATGGGTCCTTCGAGTGTGGCTACTGATTCGGTAAATCCCACTCTAACATTTCCTGAAATATTTTCTGGATTTCCTTGACGTTGTTTAATCACAAAAGTGGAGGCAAGTGCATTATCATATCGTGCATCGAAAGCAGAAGAGGTTAGTTTTACTTCATCAATGAAAGAAACATTCAATATTCCTTGTGCCCCCCCCGAGCTTCCTTGTGTTTGAAAGTGATTTAAAACGGGAATTTCAATTCCATCTAAATAAAAAACATTTTCATTGGGCGCTCCACCTCGGATGATAATATCATTTCGTGCTGCACCTCCACCAGAACCTCCCACACCAGGTAAAGTTTGAATTACCTTGGATACATCATAATTTCCACCTGGGCTACTTTTTATTTCTTCTTTGGTAAGTTGTTGAACAGAGAGTGGAGTAACCATATCCGTGGCAATAGCCGATTTTCCCTTGTCAAAAGTAACGGTAGCTTCTCCTAATTCTGTTGCAGAAATTTCTATTTCAAAATTTACGGTTTGATCATTTCCTGATGTAACCACAATATTATTTTGAATTAAGGTAGTGTAACCAACAAATGATGCGCGCAGGTTATATGTTCCAACAGGAAGCGTTAGTTTGTAATTTCCATCGATATCAGTAACTGTTCCATTGGTTGTACCATCCACTACGATGGTTGCACCCACAACCGTTTCTTGTGTATTTTTATCTTTTACATTACCACGAATTACGCCGTTTGTTTGGGCCATTAAAATAGTTGGAAACAAGAAAGAGAGAAGAAAAAGAATGTTTTTCATTTGGGAATATTAATTTTAACAAAGTTCTGATTTTATTAAATCATTCTACTTAACCAGGATTAAATTCCGTTAAGACTTTGTTTAACTTGAGAGATACTTTTTTATTAGGCTCTTGTTTGATTTGAAGCTTTAGTCTACAGTGCTTTAATTAATTTATTTTAAAAAGATATATTTTCATAAATATTAAACAAAAAACAATTTTGTTTTTGTAATGTTTAATGATTCATGAAGAATCAATATTTAAAGTGATTTTTAAAGTGCAGGTTTTTTTCAAATAAAAAAGGTCAAGACTTTCATCCTGACCTTCTTTTCACATGTACCCCGGATCGGAATCGAACCGATACGGCCGCAATGGCCACAGGATTTTAAGTCCTGCGTGTCTACCAGTTCCACCACCCGGGCGATTGGTAGTTTTTAATAAAAAAAACCTCTTTTGGAGAGGTTCTTTTGAGCGGGAAACG
>CAMBFX010000017.1 GCA_945865695.1 Chryseobacterium gleum
TCTTTCACCGAAATCACTTTTCTGCCCTTACTAATCATTCCTGTAGCCACAACAAAAGTTTCTGATTGTTCAATAATGTTTTTCTTACGGATTAATTCCTCTAATGAAATCCATCCCTTAACTGCATTGCCTTCATGTCCGGTTATCGATGAAAATTCCAATTCATCCATAATTCTTTCGTCATGACTGTTCACATAAACTTCTAGTTCAAGTTCGTTAGAAAAAACATATCTATCCTTCTGAAAGGTTCGTTTGTATTCGTAGCGATAATCATAAGAATTTGCAGAAACATCCGATAAAACAGCCGAACCCGTTGGGTGTCCGCCAGCGCCTTTACCAATAAAAAGTTGCTTATCTGAGAATGCGGCTTCTACTGTTACGGCATTGGTTTCGTTATCTACATAATAAAGTGGGTTCTCTTTTTCTATCAAAGTAGGAATAGTGTACATCGCCACTTTATTGTTATCCAATTTCAAAACACGATTGATTAATTTAATTCGTTTTTTATTTTTCAAAGCAAAATCTACATCTTCGGTTCTCAAAAATTCTATTCCTAAATTTAAAACTTCATCTGGTTTAGCGAAAACACCATAAGCATGTGCCGACACAATAATTAATTTGAATTTGGCATCATATCCGCCCACATCCAATTTCGGATTGCTCTCGGCAAAACCTAAATCTTGGGCTTGTTTCAATGCTGTTGCATAATCTAAATTTTCATTCTGAATTTTAGATAAAATATAATTGGAGGAACCATTAAAAATTCCACTAACTGAATTTACCAATTCATTATCATAATATTCTTCAAGCGTACGAATAATTGGAATACTTCCACAAGCAGATGCTTCATATAATAAAGAAGATCCCGTTTCTTTTTGCAGTTTTACCAATTCTTCAAAATGATGCGCAATCATTTTCTTATTGGCAGACACCACATTTTTTCCTTTTAATAAAGCTGATTTTACAATCTCATACGCATCATCGGCATTATCGATAAGTTCTACTACCAAATTAATTTCTGAGTCATTTAAAACATCGTTTTTCTCGAATGAAAATAATGCTTCGGGTAAACTTCTTTTTTTGTTTTTGTCTTTAACAACTATTCGTTTTATCTCGGCACGAAAACCTTTACTATTATTCAGCACATCATACAAACCTTGACCTACACAACCGAAACCGAACATTCCTATTTTTACTTCTTTTCTCATTTTTGTTTTTTTTGAATTATAATGATTGAAAAATCCCTCCGACCATGGGGGAAATAAGTTTAGCGACCATTGCTGAAATCAACAACAACAACAACATCCAATCATTGGATATCGTTTGCTTAGAAAATGTTTTTTTGCATTCATAGCATTCAATTTATAGTTTCCGTTGGCACTATTGCCTTCGGACAGGAATTGGCACCTTCTGAAAGAATTAATAATTAATAATGAAGAATCAAGAATCAAATGGTTTCCCATTTTTAATTTTTAATTATCAATTTTTCATTAATAATTCAGGGTTGCCAGAGGATCATAGAGCCTGTCTCTCACCTCTTCTTTATAAATCAACTACTAATCAAAAGAGAAGTAATTGAATTGCGCTGCAAAAATAGAACAGGAATGTTAAATATCCAAATTGAATCTGAACTAACTCATGTTCCGAATGGCGATACCCGTTGAAACATTTTTTTCTTTATTTCTCCCCTGCAATTCTTATTGAAAGGGGAGATGCCAAGTCTTCGAGGCAGAGGGGTATTGAACCTTTTCAAAACTTGCGTTTACAGACTATCAAATTCAACAATATGCAAACGCAAAAATCACTTGTTATAGCCAAACCTTGCCACGAAAATTGGGGCAAAATGTCGACCACCGAAAAAGGTCGTTTTTGTGACTCTTGTACCAAAGAAGTGGTCGATTTCCGAGACAAGAAAAAGGAAGATATTATTGAATATTTAGAAAATTATAAAGGAGAAGGACAAACCTGTGGACAGTTCCTTCCTTCACAAATTGATAAAACAGGTAAAGCTTATATTAATAGTTCTTTTTATAAAAGAATGGGGATTTCTTTTTTAGCTTTCTTAGGGTTCTTTTCAATCAATAAAGAAGCAAAAGCCCAAAAGGGAAAAGTAGCCCTGAAAGGCGATGTTTCTTATCAAAATTATAATGAACAAAGCCAGGTAACTGAAGTAAAATTATTTGGAACAGTAAGAACGCTAGGTGGTGAAAAAATATCTGGAGCAGAAATAAGAATCAACAGTAACGGGAAACAATTGGCCATTACAAAAACCATAACTAATGGAACTTTTGAGGTACAATTTAAGGTGGATAAAAGCATGAAGTCGATAACACTTTATACAAAAGCCGAAGGTTATGATACAAAGATTACTTTCATACCAGAGCCTCAAAAAGAAAAAATAAAGGTTGCTATCATCATGGAATCAGAAATCATGATGCTTGGATTAGTGATGATACAAGTGGATACTGTAAAAACGGATTCTATAAAAACTTGTACAAATAACATTGAAAAAGATTCGATTATTCCTGAATTCGATAGCTCTGATGTAGAAATTGAAAATCCTCGTAAAATAACTGGTCTTGATCCTTCCCAAAAGGATTCAACACAAATTAATCCAGAAATCGATTTAATCAACGATAAAAAATGGTTGAGTGTTTATCCGAATCCAACATCAGATAATGCAACTATCGAATGGAAAAATGAGGATGAAAGTACCGTTGAAGTTTTTGATTTGAATGGAAGATTAATTTGGTCAGCCCAGATAAATGGATCAAAAACCATATTCAATACGGCCAATCTTGCCAATGGAAATTACCTGGTGAAAATTACTTCCAAGCTCTGCGGAAAATCAGAATCTGCACAACTAACCATCGTTCATTAATAGTTTTTCAATAGCCGAGCGTGTATAAAACTTCCTGAAAAAGCAGATTAGCCGCTAAATTTTACTGAAATTTACCGCTCTATAAATCTGTTATGAAAATAATCATCCCGATGGCCGGCATGGGAAAACGAATGAGGCCACATACTTTTACCATTCCAAAACCGTTAATTCCGGTAGCTGGAAAACCCATTGTTCAATGGCTAGCGGAAGATATCACCGCTGCTTGCGATGAAGATGTAGAAGAAATTGCATTCATCACTGGAAGATTCGGAGAAGAAACCGAAAAAAAACTCATCAATATTGCCAAAAGCATGGGCGCCAAAGGAACTATTTGCTATCAAGACGAAGCATTAGGAACAGCACATGCTATTTTATGCGCAGCCAACACTCTCAAAGGAAAAGTGGTAGTAGCATTTGCCGATACCCTTTTCAAAATGGACAATGTGATGAATACCGAAGAAGATTCGATCATTTGGGTAAAACGCGTGGTTGATCCTTCATCATTTGGGGTAGTTAAATTAGATAGCAATAATTATATCACTGAATTTATTGAAAAACCTAAAGAATTTGTTTCGGATTTAGCCATCATCGGAATATATTATTTCAAAGACGGAGAACGATTAAAAAAAGAATTACAATATCTCATTGACAATAATATTCGAGGCAATAATGAATTTCAATTGACAGATGCTCTCGAAAACATGAAGCAAAAAGGAGTAAAATTTGGAATTGAAAAAGTACAAGAATGGTTAGATTGCGGTAATAAAAATGCCACTGTATATACCAATCAACGAATGTTAGAAATAAAGAAAAATGAAATTGGTATCCCACCTAGCTTGATTAATAATAATTCAAAAATAATCCCCCCTTGCTCCATTGGTAATGATGTTAAGCTGATTAACTCCACTATTGGCCCACATGTGTCTATCGGAAGTGGAACTATTATTGAAAACTCAACTATTACTGATTCTATTATCCAAAGTCACACTATTGTTAAAAATTCAAAAATAAGTAACTCCATGATAGGCAATCACGTTCTTTACATAGGCAACAGTGATGATTTAAGTATTGGGGATTTTAATCATATTGGATAATTGAAATACATTTTATACATAGCGCTTTCTATTTTCATTTTTACTTCTTGTAAGACTAAAAAAGATGTTTCCTCATCTGAAAGAAATACTTCTTCCAAAGGAAAAATAGATACTGCAGCCATGCGAAGATCACAGTCATATCTGATCGATGCGATGACCGAAAAAATGCGCGGAAACTATCAACAAGCCATTCACTTATTTGAACTAAGTTTACAGCAAAATCCACAGAACACTGCTTCTTTGTATAATCTTTCGGGATTATATGATATGAGCGGAAGAACGATTCCCGCTCTAGAAAAGTCGAAAAAAGCCGTGCAATTAGATCCAAATAACCAATGGTATTTAGTTCAGCTTGCCTATTTATATAATAGAAATTTATTATATAAAGAATCTATACAAACCTTCGAAAAACTAATCAAGAAATTTCCGAAGGATGTAGATAATTATTATCCTTATGCCGAAGTATTATTAAAAAATGGAGAATACGATAAAGCCATCATTACACTTAATGATTTAGAAAAAATGTTGGGTTATGACGAGCAATTGGTTTTTAATAAATACCGAATATTCGCTCAACAAAAAAAATATACAGAGGCATTAGCAGAAATTGAAAAATTAATCAAGCAGAATCCTATGGAAATTACCAATTATGGAATTGCTGCTGAAATTTATTTGGAGATGAACAACAAGGAAAGAGCCATGGAATATTACCAAAAAATTCTGGCTGTAGATTCCGATAATGGAATGGTTCATTTAGCGCTTTCGGATTATTATAATTCACAAGGTAACGTAGCAAAATCAGTAGAAGAATTAAAAGCAGCATTCGGATCTTCGTCATTAGATCCTGAAACTAAAATGAAAATTCTATTAGATTATTATTACCGACCAGGTGATGAAAAATTCAAAAAAGAAGCTTACGAACTTTTAGAATTAATGGAAAAAGCACATCCTGAAGATGCTCGTCCATTTGCTATTTACGGTGATTTTTTAATGAATGATAATCGAATTACAGAGGCAAGGGATAAATTTAGATTAGCCACAAAATATGACAAAGATAAATTTGTCATTTGGAATCAACTATTATCAATTGAGCTTGAATTAAAAGATAACGAAGCTTTGTTCTCCGAATCAAAGGAGGCGATGGAACTTTTTCCCACTCAAACTGGATTTTATTATTTTAATGGTTATGCCGCTCTACAGCTAAAAAAATACAAAGAAGCAAGTGAATCATTAGAAGCAGGAAAAGCCATGGTGATTGACAATAAAGAATTGGAAGCTGAATTCTATCAATTGCTTGGTGATACTTATCATAAACTAAAAGAACATGCCCTATCGGATGAAAATTATGATAATGCGTTAAGGATAAATCCTGATAATGTTTATGTGTTGAATAATTATGCCTATTACCTTTCTGAACGAAAAACAAAATTGAATTTGGCAGACGAAATGTCACTAAAAAGTAATACGCTTGCGCCCAATCAATCAAATTTTGAAGATACTTATGCTTGGATTTTATTCATCCAGAAAAAATACGAAGAGGCTGAAAAATGGATGAAAAAAGCATTAGATCATGGCGGAAATTCCAGTGGCGTGATTCTTGAACATTATGGTGATATTCTTTTTCATTTGAATAAAGTCGATGAGGCAATTAGTTACTGGAAAAAAGCAAAAGAAAAAGAAAATCATTCCACACCACTTGAGAAAAAGATTACCGATAAAAAATACTATGAATAAGCCCTCGGCTTACTTGATGATAATTTTAGCGCTGACACTTTTTGTCCATGCTTGTAAAACCCAAAAGAATGTGGTGGATAAAAGAGCGGATAAGGTGGATAATCTCAACGCATCAAAACTTTTGGATAGTGTAAATAGTCATCGTTTAGTATTTGAGTATTTCACCGCCAAACTTTCTGTTGAACTTTCTCTACCCGAAGATTCAAAATCATTCAAGGCGAATTTAAGAATAAGAAAAGATTCTGTGGTTTGGATTTATATAATGAAAGCCACGTTACCTGTGGCAACCGTTTCTATTACTAAAGACTCCGTTAAATTCGTTAACAAACTCAATAAATCTTATTTCTTTGGAACATTCTCTTATATCAATGATATGTTCAATACCGAACTAGATTATTATATGTTGCAAGATTTGCTCACTGCCGATTTTATGGCTTTTAATAAAGAACAGAAATACAAAGAAGATGAAGATACTTCCTATTATTTTTTAAGTTCTATTGGAAAAAGAAAAATGAAACGTGCTTTTGAAAAAGATAAACAGATTAAGAAGGAGCCATATGTTTTTCGCTATTGGATAAATCCTGGAACTTATCGTCCTGCCAAAACCATTATTAACGATTTAAATGATACCACTTCACTTACAGTTGAGAATCCTGAATTTGAAAGTGTTGATTCTCTAATTGTGCCTTCCATTTTAAACATAAAAGCAACTAATTCTAAAGCAGAAATTAAATTAGATATCAATTATTCTAAAACAAAAGTGAACGAAAAAACGGATTTTCCGTTCAACGTGCCAGAAGGTTATGAAAGGAAAGAATAAAATAATCATTTTATTAATGATTCTGCTTGTTGGAATCACTCCTGTTTATGCGCAGAAAAAAAGCGATAAACTAAAGGATCAAGAGCGTGAACTCAAGAAAAAAATTAAAGAAACCAACGAGCTTCTTTCAGAGAAAAAAAACAAAGAGCGCCTTACTTTAATTGAATTAGCCATTGTAAACGAACAACTAGAAGCTCAAGAGGAATTGATTGGGAATATGACCAATCAAGTTCGAAGATTAAATCAAGATATTGCCGAAAATAAATCGGTAGTAGAATCTTTGAAATTGGATATGGTGAAAATGAAAAAGCAATACGGAAAGATGCTAATGTATGCTTATAAACATCGAAATAAAAGTCATCTTTTACTATATATTTTCTCTTCGAAAAATTTCAATCAAGCATTTTCAAGAGTGAAATATGTAAAGCAATTTTCTGAATACAAAGCAGAAAAATTAAAAATGATCAGAAACGCTCAAACCACTTTAGAAAAAAAATTAAAAAAACTAGAAAATAAAAAAGCCGAAAAAGAAGGATTGGTCATCAAACAAACGGAGGAAAAAGAAATTTACCATAAGAATAAAGAACAACAACAAGTCGCTCTGAAAGAAATGAAAAAGCAAGAAGCAGAGTTGACGAAAGAATTGAAAAAAGTATTACAACAACAAACTAACTTACAAGAAAAAATTAATCAAGCTATCAAAGAAGAAGAAGATAAAGATGAAGTAGATCGATTAGTTGCTAAAGGAGATAAAGAAATTAAAAAAGAAAACTACGATAAAGCAATTACCTATTATGAAAGCGCCTTAAAAGTTCTACCGAAAGACAAAACCGCTAAATCAAAATTAGAGGGTGCGAAAGAACTAAAAAAGAAAAACGCTGGCAAAACACCTGTAAAAACTATTCCGGATAAAGATCCTGTGGATTTAGATGATAACCCAGAAGGCTCTATTGAATCAACTAATTTTGAAAATAATAAAGGAAAACTTCCTTGGCCTGTAGAAAAAGGAAGTATCACCCAATCTTTCGGTAAAAATGCTCATCCTACTGTTCCTGGTATTTTTACCAATAACAATGGAGTTGAAGTAGGGACCTCTTCGGGAGCAAAAGTGAGAGCGGTTTTTGAAGGAAAAGTATCAAAAGTTCTAGTAATTGATGGTGGCGGAAAAGCGGTAATTATCAATCACGGTGTCTACCGAACGGTTTACGCTAACCTCAAAGACGCTAATGTAAAAGAAGGAGATAAAGTTTCTATCAAACAGAATATCGGCACGTTAAACCCCGGAGATGATAATCTTAGTGAGCTTCATTTTGAGGTTCGTTTCGGAAAAGAACGCCAAAACCCTTATGAATGGCTTACGAAAAAATAGATTTTCCTACTTATCAACATTTTTTTAACTACCTTTGTTTTCAAATTAAGAACCCATGTTAAGTTCAGTTTTATTAGGAGTAATCGGATGGCCACAAGTGATCATCATTTTAGTGGTAGTTTTGTTAATGTTTGGAGGTAAAAAAATTCCAGAATTAATGCGTGGTTTAGGCCAGGGCGTTAAGGAATTTAAAGATGCTTCTAAGAAAGACGATAGCAAAGCCGATACGACTCCAAAAGCTTCCTAATTTAATTTTCTCCAATGCAATACACGAGTCATTCTTCTGTTAAAGGAGAACTTGAAAAAGGTTTGACCACTTGTGTAGATGTGGTGAATTATTTCCTACATCGAATCGAAGAAAAAAAACACCTCAACGCTTTCATTGAAGTTTATAAAGATTCTGCTCTTGCGAAAGCAAAAGAAGTGGATGGAAAACTCAAAACTAAATCTGCTGGTCGCCTAGCGGGAATGGTGATTGGATTGAAAGATAATATCTGTTACAAGAATCATAAAGTTTCTGCTTCCTCACATATTTTAGAAGGATTCGAATCTCTTTTTTCGGCAACCGTTGTTGAACGATTACTGAAAGAAGATGCGATTATCATTGGGAGATTGAATTGCGATGAGTTCGCTATGGGATCTTCGAATGAAACTTCTTATTATGGAAACGTATTAAATCCATTGGATGAAACGCGTGTTCCTGGAGGTTCTTCAGGAGGGTCTGCTTGCGCAGTAGCTGCCGGATTGGTCAATGCTGCTTTGGCTTCTGATACGGGTGGTTCAATTCGTCAACCTGCGTCTTTTACGGGCACCGTTGGATTAAAACCTACTTACGGAAGAATTTCTCGTTATGGTTTATTGGCCTATGCTTCTTCTTTTGATCAAATCGGACCCATTACGCATAATGTAGAAGATACTGCTCTCTTGCTCGAGATAATGGCTGGAAAAGATGATTCGGATAGTACAGTGTCAACCAAAAAAGTGGATGCGTATTCTAAATTATCTCCAAAGAAAAAAAATTACAAAATCGCTTATATAGAAGAATGTTTACGTAGCGAAGGATTAAATCCCGAAGTGAAAGCGCAAACATTGGCATTGATTGAAAAATTAAAAAGCCAAGGACATACTGTAGAGCCAGTGAAATTTCCTTACCTCGATCACATGGTTCCTACCTATTACGTTTTGACTACTGCCGAGGCTTCTTCGAATCTCGCTCGATATGATGGAATTCGTTTTGGTTACAGAAGTAAAAATTCTACGGATATCGATTCGGTTTATAAAAAATCACGTTCAGAAGGATTCGGAAAAGAAGTGAAAAGAAGAATCATGTTGGGAACATTTGTTTTGAGTTCTGGTTATTACGATGCATATTATACAAAAGGATTAAAAGTTCGTCAGATTATTCGTACTAAAACACGCGAAATTTTAAATGATTTCGATTTTATTTTAACTCCCACTACTCCCAATATCGCTTTTCAATTCGGACAAAAATCTGCAGATCCTGTAGAAATGTATTTAGAAGATATTTTTACCGTACAGGCCAATCTTGCTGGTGTTCCCGCCATCTCATTACCATTAGGAAAACATAGCTCAGGTATGCCATTCGGAATTCAATTCATGGCAAAAGATTTTGAAGAAGCCGAATTGTTGGCTTTTTCGAAGGGGTTGATGGGATAGGTTTTTTAATGCCGCCTTTTGAAATTTCATTTATTTTCTTAATTTTGATAGCACAAAATGTCCATTATTGATCAAAATATCGATTCACTTACCGACTTATGCAAAAAGCATGAGGTAGAGAAATTATATTCTTTCGGATCGGTTACCAATAATACTTTTAATTCGAATAGTGATATTGATTTATTGGTTCGATTTAAACAAATTGAAATAGCCGAATACTTTGATAATTACTTGTCGTTTAAAGAAAAATTAAAGGCATTATTTAATCGCGAAATCGATTTGGTAGAAGAACAAGCTTTGAAAAACCCTATTTTGATTAAATCCATTGAGCGCGAAAAAAAATTAATTTATGGATGAAAGAATTCATAAATGGCTTTATGATATCAAAATTGCTATTGATGAAATAGACTCGTATTTCCCTGATTCAACTCGAAATTTTTACATCTATAAGGATAATTTAATGATGAAGCGCGCCATTTAAAGAAACATTGAAATCATTGGAGAAGCCATTAATAGAATAATTAAAGCAGATAATGATTTTCTTAACAAAATATCTAATGCAAAATCAATTATTGGGTTACGCAATCAAGTAATTCATTCTTACGATAATATTTCAGATGAAATTATTTGGTCCATTTTGACAACTCATTTGCCGAAACTTAAATTGGAAATTGAAATATTAATACGGTAGTGCATATTTTATAGAGGTGGGCTAGTTGGTTTTTTCGAAGGGGTTGATGGGATAAAACCACTGCCTTAAGGCAGTGGTTAGAAAACGCCACCTTCAAAAGGGCTTTAGCCCTGAATTATTTTTCTCTGCTGATTGTATATTCCACTAATCCAATTAATGAATTCTTAGAATCACTTTCTGGAAATGATTTCAATATATCCAAAGCTTCGTCTTTATAGCGATGCATCACTGTCGTCGCATATTTTATTCCGCCTGTTTTGATCACAAAATCTACAACCTCTTGCACTTTTTTTGCATCCTCATTTTGATTTTTGACAATGTAAATAATCCTTCTCTTCGTTGTTTGGTCCGTATTGTTCAATGAATAAATCAACGGCAATGTCATTTTTCTTTCCTTGATATCGATACCTGTTGGCTTACCGATTTCCTCTCCCGAACCATAATCAAAAATATCATCCTTCACCTGAAAAGCCATTCCTACTTTCTCGCCAAATAATTTCATTTTCGAAATAGTTTCCTCCGAACTTCCAGCACCTGCTGCACCTGTTGCACAACAAGAAGCAATCAGCGAGGCTGTTTTTTGGCGGATGATTTCATAATAAATATCTTCGGTGATATCCAGTCTTCGCGCTTTTTCAATTTGCAATAATTCTCCTTCACTCATTTCACGCACGGCATCTGAAACCAGTTGTAATAAACGAAATTCTTTTTTATCAATGGAAAGTAATAAACCTTTGGAGAGGAGAAAATCTCCCACGAGAACAGCAATCTTATTTTTCCAAATCGCATTCAACGAAAAGAATCCTCTTCGCTCGTTAGAATCATCCACCACATCATCATGAACCAAAGTAGCGGTATGCAATAATTCAATTAATGATGCTGCGGTATATGCGGATTCCTTTAATTCATTTCCTCCACAGGTCTTAGCGCAAAGAAAAACAAACATCGGGCGCATTTGCTTCCCTTTTCTTTTTACGATGTAATGAGTAATTCTATCCAATAAAGCCACATCGCTTTTCATCGATTCGCGAAAACGTACTTCAAATTCTTCGAGCTCGGCAGCAATGGGTTTCTTTATTTGCGGAACAGTCATCATCAGGACAAATGTAGAGTATAGAATTCAATTTAAGAAGCGAATGAGCGAATCAGTAAATTAAGCGAATAAGTGGGATTGAATAATCCTATATATTTAAAAACTAATTTAATCAATTAACCCCTTATTCTCTAATTGATCACTAGTATATTCAATTGTCCAACTTATTCGCTCATTGGCTCATTCGCTTCTTCAAAAAGAAAGCTTCCCAAACCGATAATTACTTCCCTTCATTCCCATCAAAATCAAAGATGAAGAATTGGTTTGAAAATAAACTTTAGGTCTTAAAATCAAATTATCCTTGGAGGCAGGAAATAAAGATTGATAAGTCAAATTTCCATCCTTATCCACTTTCACATAAGTGGCCTGTGCTTTCCAGGGCTTAGTCATAGTACGTTCTGATTCTTGACCGCCCTTAATTTTAGCCACATTATCGGGATGATCATTATAAACTATCACCGCATCCGTTCCATTCGTACCAAAAGCATAAGAAGAATAAAATCCATCGTCATTGGAAGACAATTGTCTTTTCGGAATTTTTTTATTCCATTGAATCGTTCCATCTGCAGCGATGCTTACTAAAATAATATCATTGTAATAATATTGATACGTATAATTGTAAGTATAGAGATAAGGATCCCAATAATAATTGGTAATCATATAATATTGTTCGGCTACCAAAAGCGCGCTGCCATCCTCTCTTAAAACAAAATGATCAAAATAAAAATCACTTAATTCTTTTCCTTTTTTCACTTTTCTCTCTGGTAAAAACTCCATCATAAAATCTTTTTCAAAAGCTTTTAGACCTTGTGCAGTAATATTTCTGGTTGAATCATCTATTCGCAAATAAAATGTTCCTGCAATGGAAAAATATTGGGTATTACTATAAAATCCTCCTGCCACTAAATCTCCAGTTGGCGCAATATCTAAAGTAACGGATGAAACCCATTTATTACTCAAGTTAATATCCATTTCCTTTATTTTGTTTTCCTTCGGGAAATAAGAAATAATCAAATAATTATTATTCGGAACGCCTTTCAAATTCTGATCTCCCTTTTCCGGTTCGGGAGAAATTTGACTGAGTAAATGAATATTCGTACTATCATCTAAAATATAATCGTTCACTTTAAAAATCTTGTCTTTATACGGCAATTCAATTTCCTTTTTCCAGATGACACTAAATGTGGTATCATAAACGATATAGGAGAATTTTTCATTGTTATATTTCTCAAAAGGAAAATTATGTTGTACTAATATTTTCTTTTCGTCTTTAGATAAAATAAAATTAAAACCTGGTGATTGCCTCGCATTTTTAATTTCTACTTTATCGATTTCTTTCAATTCACTCATCTCATTCAAATCCAAATCAACGGAACAATTATAAGCATAACTTATTTTTTCATCGCGATCATATCTCGTGACAAAAAACACGATTTTCCCTCCAAAAATATAGACTTCACGTAAGCCCGTTTTTTCATCTTTTACTCGAGGTAATTTAAATTCTTTAGAAGAAACTAAGGTTAAATTATTTTCGCTGAATTTATCCAACACCACAATTTCAGAAGATTTTCTTTTTTTCTTAAGAATATAAAAATACCCATCATGGTGCCCGATGAGCTCAGAGATATAATATTTACGTTCTAATTTATAGAGTGGTCCAAATGAAAAAGGATTAGAAATATTTGCTTCCTTCTCTAAATTCACATTCAGAAAAAATAAAATGATGAATAACCATTTCATACCGAAGCTTTATTTTTATTGGCTAATTGTCCGCAAGCCGCATCTATATCTTTTCCTCTGCTTCTTCTCACTCGAGCCACAATTCCGCGACTTTCTAAATAGCTAGCAAAGGCATTTACTTTTTCGGGATCTGCTTTTTGAAATTGGCTTCCATCAATAGAATTATATTCAATAATATTTACTTTAGATGGAACATGCTTGCAATAAGCGGCTAATTCTTTCGCATCCTCCAATGAATCATTGAAATCTTTAAAAATAATGTATTCAAAAGTGACGATTTCTTTTGTTTTGGAATAATAATATTTTAATGCTTCTGCCAATACCGCTAAAGAATTCGTTTCGTTAATCGGCATGATGCTATTTCGTTTTTCATCATTCGCAGCATGCAATGAAATAGCTAAATTAAATTTGACCTCATCATCACCCAATTGACGAATCATTTTCTCCACTCCTGCGGTAGAAACAGTGGTTCTTTTGGCTGCCATTCCCAATCCTCGCGGAGGCATCGTATTAATTAATTCTGTTGATCTTATGGTGTTTTTGTAATTCAATAAAGGTTCGCCCATTCCCATGTAAACAATATTGGTAAGAGGCATTCCATAGGTTTCTTCTGCTTCTTTTTTAATCGCCACAATTTGATCATAGATTTCATCAGCATCCAAATTGCGCATTCTTTTCATTTTTCCTGTAGCACAAAAGGTGCAGGTTAAACTACAACCCACTTGCGAAGAAATACAAGCTGTAATTCGTTTTTCGGTGGGAATCAAAACACCTTCTACAATCTTTCCATCATGCAAACGAAAAGCATATTTGATGGTTTTATCATCGCTTACTTGTCTATCAGCAATGGTTAAATGCTTGATGAAGAAATTTTGTTCGATTTTTTCTCTTAATTCTTTCGAAAGATTAGTCATTTCCTCGAAGGAATAGGCTGATTTTGCCCAAAGCCATTCGTAAATCTGCTTGGCACGAAATGCTTTTTCACCTAATGGGAGCAAAGCTGCTGTAAGCTCATCCATGGAAAATAAACGAATATCTTTCTTCTCGGTTGACATGGGGCAAAGATACGGAAGAAATGGGAAAAGGATTTAAATTTGAAAAATACCAATTAATCAATTGCATTAATTATAAATTTTCCGAGGCTACTTTATAAAACAAAATTTATACCCAATCTGAAAAATCCATTTATAATTTTTGTAGCTTTTGGAAAGTTCAAACGGGGCTTGTAATCTCAAACTAACACCATGTTTTTCCTTTATCAGATATTCAAACCCCAAATTATAATGATAATATGGAGCTTTCGAGACAAATTTATAATCCCCTATTGAAGTTCCATTGTAAAAATTCTTTTCTGTTACCCATTCACCAAAATGATAGGTAACATTCAAGAGAATACTAAAATTATCCATCAATTCATATTGAATACCTATTGGAAAAGAAATGTATTTTCTCCACTTTATTAGAGAATCTGTTTTAGGATTTGGATAAAGAGAATCATATTCACTACGCCATTCTTCTGCAATTCCCATTCTAATTCTAATAAAATAAAATTCCATTCCTGAATATAAGATAAAGGGTGAATTTGGTTTAAATTTTAAATTATAAAGCCCCGAAAAATTAGTAATGTAATCCGTTTTATATACTACATACTTGTTAAAACATGTGCCCAATGGTATTGAGCAAGGTGGATCCGCATACTTTTTAGACAAAATTCCAGGACCAGTGTTAACTTGCATTGAAAAATAGGAGTTCTCTCTTATCTGAGCATAACTTAAGTTGTCGCAAACCAATAATAAAAGCAGCAAACTACTTCGAAAGTACAATTTTCTTAGAGTAACCGTTTCCATCATTTGTTTCAAAGTTAATAATATACATCCCATTTGAAAACATCGATACATCAATGGTTCCTTTAGTACTACTTCTTAACGAATTACTGCTCAAAATATTACCTGCCATATCTAAAATGGTATATTTTGATACATTTATATCACCCAGAGTATAAAAATCAATTATTCCTGAATTAGAAATAGAATTATTAATAATAACATCCTTTAAGATAGCTTCTGGTTGGGGTGGGTATAGTTCATCGGGTCTTATTCTTACATTCTCGACTGATTTATTACCATAAACACAATCTTGAATTTCTGCAGTAAAATTTGATCCTGGTTGTGCAATGAAATTTGGACCGAGTATTATGTTATTACCTGCGAAAAACTTAACACTGCTACCTGATTGAACAATTGTAGGTGATGTAGGGCCAGCCAAAATAAAATTAGAAACATCTTTCCTAAATAAATTCGGAAAGGTGATATTATCATAGATTTCAAAATTATCGCAACAATTTTTTAAATCAAAATTCTGAATTTCTGTAACTCCAAAATCAAAACTACCTGCTACTAAATATTGTAAATCTTGATTTGGTTCATATACATAGCTATTACAAGACCAAATTCGCATGGTATAGAAATAAGTGTCCTGCTGCACATATGATCCATCATCCATCGCTCCATCCCAGAAGAATTGATAATCATCAAATCCCACGTCTCTTAAACCATTTGGATCGAATGCAGATCTGGTATAGAAAGGAACACTACTTTGAAATTGATCATCATACAAAGCAAAATCGATTCCCATCGCATCTTTGACATAAAGAACAAATGGATTTAAAAATTGCCCTGGATTTATTTCAACATAACCTCCGGCAGCCATCCCATTTGGCATTTGATTATTATAATTATTGGGGTCGGTTGAATAAGTTATAGTTGGTAAAGTAGGAGAACATTTACTATCACAAAAGGTTGATTGAACAAGCTCGACAGCATCGATGTGAACAAAGTCTTCGAAACACAAAGAATTATTTCCAGTATCGGTGTAGTTTTTCATTCGAACTTCTATGACTAGCCAAACTGCAGGATTTATATTATTTTGAATCCATTCTTCTTCAACTCGAAAGGAGGTACTGACTCGTCCCCATTCACCAGAAACAGCATTAGCAATATTCAAATCAATTTTTCCAATCTCGAATACTTCTTGGAATAATCCTCCTTCATAATTTACATATGAGGATGTACATTCATCACCAATAACAGGATTATTATTTTGATATTTTACCTCTTGTCGAGCAAGACTTAATACAATTTCACAGTTACCTAACCATTGAAACGGATATCCAAAAGGTGGTTGAACTTGTGCTGAGAATGTATAAAATAAACCGGGTGTTAAAACTCCAATTTCAGTTTGAATTAACTCATATGTCCCCATTCCAATACTTCTATTCCCAGAGTAGGCTCCGCCTTGTGGGGACGGTAAACTTAGACTCTTACATTGGCTATTATTTGGGTTCAAAAAAACACCACCTTGATATAAGTCTGGAGAATGATATCGGACATTTTGTTGAGTATTTGGATCTAAGTATATATTTGAATTTGATTTCCAAAAAGGAAGCCATTCCTCATCGGCTTGGCCAAAACAATATGGAGTATCCCCGTCTTCAAAATCGGGATTATTTATTAGGTTTTGCGTATGCGCTCCAGTGAATACCAGAGCTGCCAATACAATTAAATAAAGTCTTTTGATAAAAATTATTTTTTATCAGAGAGTTTATTCAACTGCGATTTTAATTCATCAATTTCTTTTTGTTGTTCTATGAGGTATAATGTTAGTTCTTCAATTTTTTGAAGAAGCTTTGCATCCATTTCTCCTAAATCAATTCCATTTTTCTTTACTTCAGTTTCACTTGGAATATTAGGTAAATGGTTATTTTTTTCTACGTATTTTTCAAGTTCTTTAAGAGACATCAATTTATAGCTGTCATCAAAAACGAAGTCTGACCAAACAGAAAGTGAAACCATGACACTTTTTGCTTGAACCATTCCTGTGCCTCTTACCCTGAAAACATCCTGATTGATTCTAGAATCGTATAGTGCAAAACCTTTCGTCCCATCATTATCAACAACCGAAACTATTCCATATTCTTCGACTCCGAAATCATCAGAACTGGAAGTTGAAGTCGTAACAATTAATCCAGTTTGTCCAACAACATCTGAGTTGATGTTGACTTTAGAATCAGCTGTTGGTAAAGCACCGATTCCAACTTCTTTTGAAAAATAGCCATCTCCTTCTACATGTAAGTTTGTAACTGGGTTAATCATATTAATACCAACTTTAATATTTTGTTCACAAGCTGTTCCGCCAATATAGGTTTTCCATGGTCCGTTTCTCCAAAATGGAGTAATATCACCATTTCCATCTGTTCTACATTCAACATTATATAATGATGATGCTAAAGGCAATAAATCTCCACTTCTTAATACTTTTCCACTTCCATCAATAGTCAGAATTTCAGTAACTGTTGTGTTTATGCTTAAATTAGAAAAATTTACTCCTCCATCAAATTTTGCACTTTTACCAACGTGAAAATCCTCAGTTGGAATTACCCCAATTCCAACTTTCCCTGTATTTCCTTGGTTGATTATCGTATTATAATTTCCGCTTGTGCTTTGTACATACAAATCACCATTCATCCCGCAAATCATATTTTTACTTCCTGGGATATTTACATCCAAACCTTTTAAACAAAGTGAATTCATTATTTTTATTTCTTTTCCTGCCCCGACAATATCGACTACATTTATAGAAGTTCCGCTAATGCTTCCATTGACTAAAATATTTCCATCAACCGTTAATTTTTCAGGAGCAATGTTTGTTCCAATTCCAACATTATTTGTAGTGAAAGTAATATTATTTGAAAGCGACCATCCTGTTGCGAAATTGCTCAAAGAAATAAAAGTACCATTACCAGAAAGGACATCTAAATAATTTCCAGTGAAATTTAATTTACTTAATACACCATTCGAATTTATAAAAGTTAATCCTGTGTAGGTATTATCATCAAAATTCTTAATTCGTAAATCTCCATTGGGTTTAATTCTCAATCCTTCATTTCCGTTAGCCTTAAGAATAAATGGTTCATTATTCATTGAGCCAATAAAACTGTTCTGATCAACATTATTGTTGCCATCCAGTTTCCAGTTGTTACCTTGAGTAAAACATAGTGTAGTACCGCTAAGCATAAATGCCATTGATAGTAGTTTTTTCATATATATAATATTAAATTTGGTGATGAAATATAAAAAATATTTCATCACCAATCACATTTTTGTGGATAAATAATTAGGTATTAAAAAATTGGAGGAGAGCCCGTAAAAACAAATGTTATTAAACCTAAAAACTGCTTTTCTAAATAAAAAAAGCCCCGATAATTGCTTATCAGGGCTCTTCTGCAAGTAGCGTTAATATCTCTATTATCGCTTGGTTTTTATCGTTAATGAGTTTCCGTTAGCGTGTTCTCTTTTATCTTTTCCGGTAGCTTTATAGAAGTAAATATAAGTTCCATCCGCAATTTTATCTCCGTTTAAAGTAGTTCCATCCCATTTGAAATCAGGGTCGGTTGTTTCGAAATAAATTTGTTTTCCTGCCATATCGGTTACTTGTAAAACAAATGTTTCGATATTCTCACAGTTAAAATAGAAATAGTCATTTTCTCCGTCACCATTTGGGGTAAATACATTGATGCCGCGGTTTACTTTTGAAATAAATTCTGGTTCGATTTTTAATGGCTCTCCAACGCTCACTTCTACCATGTCCGTTGACTTATTTCCTTTAGCGTCTTTCACGGTTAATTTCACATGGTAATAACCTGGATTTTCAAACGTATGGGTGAATGTGGATTCGTTAATGGTTTCTCCTTCTACTGTCCATTCATATTGCTTTTCTTCAACCGCGTTCGAAAAAGTAATCGTTAATGGAGCTGGTCCGCCAGAAATACTTCTTTTAATAGAAGCAATAGGTTTCGCCTCATTCACTTCTTTTACTTCAAAAGTGGCTGGTTGTTCGGTTTTAGTATCGGTAGAAATTATAGCTGCATTGCTAGAGGTAGCATTTGAGTTTGCCGTAGAACTATTATAATTATTTCGCTTGGTTATCCATCCATCCACCGATGATTTGTTCATGTTGAATTTCGGATTTTCCTTCACTGTAACAATCATTGTTTTATTTTTCTTCTCGTCTTTAACAATGATGTGCTTTTGTTGCAAATCGGTTTCTTCAGAAACAACTTCTGTATTTTCAGAAATGCTATTTTCTTCTAATGAGTTGTTAGCTGTTATTTCTTTATTTTCTTCTTGAGAATTATCCGATTTTACGGTTTCTTTCTGGTCTACTTTTTTCTCTTCAGAATCTGAAGTAAAATAAACAACTGAAAGTGTAATTCCTGTAGCCACAATCAATCCTCCTGCTACAAATTTCAACAAACTTGCTTTCCCTGCCGCTGCTGCTGTTGAACTGGCCACCACATTCTGCGCAGGTAAATTTTGAGAAATATTTTCCCAAACACCAACACCTGGATCGGATTCAAATCCGCTCAAGTTCTCTCTGAATAAATCCTCTATTTTATCTAAATCTTTCACTCTTTAATTCCTTGTTTTTCCAATATGTTTTTTAAAAAATCTCTTGCTCTTGAATATTGAGATTTGGAAGTGCTTTCTGTTATTCCCAACATTTCTCCAATCTCTTTATGACTATAACCTTCAATGGCAAACATGTTAAAAACGGTTCGGTATCCGACTGGAATTTTTTGCAAAACCTTCATCAAATCTTCGGCCGCCATTTCATCTGTTACCAATTCTTTTACGGATAAAAAATAACCCACATCATCAATATCTAATAACTGACGCTCTTGTTTATTTTTTCGGTAGGCATCCAAGGCAGTGTTCACGAATATTCTTCGCATCCATCCTTCAAATGATCCTGTTCCGCTAAAGGTTCCTAGTTTCTCAAACAACTTTATAAATCCATCCTGTAAAACGTCTTTTGCTTCATCATAATTACCGGCATATCGTAAACATACCCCCATCATTTTGCGGTTGTATGTTTGATACAACTGCTTCTGTGCTAGGGATTTTCCTGCGATACATTCCTTAATTAATTCGGCTTCCGACATTCACGGGTTGTATTATTGACTATTCTTACGATTCAAAGGTTGCATAGAATTATAAAAATACAATTTTTTTGACGTATTAGATTCTTTATTAATATTGTTCAACTTAATTAATTGAATTGAAAACTCGGGGAAAAGTATACTGGCTGATTTTATCTCTTTTTTGGTTGGGATGTGCGCAACAAAAAACAATTATTTCTGAAACTCCTTCAGAAAAAAAACCCTTGTTTCAATATAATTCAGCATTGGTTTTTGAATTGAATTTGGGTGCTAAAATAATGCCCGTAAGAATGTCGGTTGCTAAAAATTCTGCTGGTGAATATTTTGGAACTATTCATAATGCCGAGGAAAAAATCGAAACTCTTCCTTTTCGTTTTAAAGAAGATAGTATTTTCATTCGAACGCCCATGTTTAATAGTGAATTTAAAGGCAAAATAAAATACGATTCTTATAATAAGTTTATTGAAAGTATTTCAGGAAACTGGCGCAATTATATGAAAGCGGGTGTTTATGAAATTCCATTTAAAGCCATTTCAAAAGAAAGTCCTTTTCCTGATTATAATAATGATATTTTACCTAATGGCGCCAAATATTATCCCTCTCAACTGGATGGAAAATGGGAAGTAACTTTTAGTTCTGGAACGAAAGATGAATATAAATCTATTGGTGTTTTTAAAAGTGAAGATTTAAAAATCACTGGAACGTTCATGACTGAAACGGGAGATTATCGTTATTTAGAAGGCTTAGGAAATATGGTGGATTCGATTCAATTATCCTGTTTTGATGGTAGCCATGCTTTTTATTTTGATTTTATCCCTAATAGAACCATCGATACCTTACGTGGAATTTTTTTTTCAGGAAAACATTGGAACGAACCTTGGGTGGCGGTGCGAAACAATAAATTTGAATTAGCTAATCCCGATTCGCTCACTTTTTTAAAAGACGACTTCAATGAAATTAGTTTTTCATTTCCTAATCTCGATAATGAAAAGGTAACTTTTCCTTCTGAAAAATATAAAAACAAAGTGACCATTATTCAAATTATGGGAACATGGTGCCCTAATTGCATGGATGAAACTAAAGTGCTTTCTGATTTTTATAATGCATACCATGTAAAAGGATT
This sequence comes from Chryseobacterium gleum, assembly GCA_945865695.1. GTDB lineage: Bacteria > Bacteroidota > Bacteroidia > Flavobacteriales_D > UBA2798 > CAMBFX01. Next base: position 21,220 of record CAMBFX010000017.1, read on the forward strand.
GGAGGTAATTGCGCTGGCATTTGAAACATCAACTGAGTTTACAAAATCTTCGAAAGATGTTGCTACACATAAAAATTATTTCAAAGCTCCTTATGAATTTTTGATTGCTGGACAAAGTGGTGTTAAAAATGCTTCTGCTGCATTGCCCATGTTAAATAAGGTGATGTCATTTCCAACTACCATTTTCATTGATAAAAAAGGGGTGGTAAGAAAAATCTCAACTGGATTTTATGGCCCGAGCACCGGGGCATATTATACCCGATACATCGAACAAACTTCTGCATTTATCGAAAAAATGTTGGCTGAATAACATTTCCATTCAATAAGTTTCTAGTTTTCTCCTTTCAACACATTCATTTTTTTTATACCTTGCTCGCCAACTCTAATTGCTGATTATGAAAAAACTTTTACTATTAGGCGCTTTACTGGCCCCTTCTATTGCCCAATCACAATGTACAACCACCAACGCAACAGGATGTGTTTGCGCAGATGGCTCAAGTTCAGACTGTGATTTACTTCCTGACATTACTATTTCTTGGTTTGCCCTCGAAACATACATGAGTGGCCCAACTGAGTATTCTCAAACAGGTAATGGAGTAAATGATGGTCGACTGCGTGTTACTGGTTCTACTCCAAATATCGGTTATGGTTCTTTTACCGTTAGAGGTGAAGATAATGCTGGAACTAAATATTTCGTTTGCGGAACAGATACTACCACTTTCGATCCGGGAATTTGTGCAGACGGAAATTCTCCTCAACAATTATTGATACAACGTATTTATCATAAAAATGGTAATACCATGACGTATACTGATCGTTGGGCTGGGGCAATGACTTATCATCCAACACACGGACATAATCACGTAAACGATTGGGCATACATGACTCTTCGATTAGAAGATCCAACAGAACCAGACCCTCGTAACTGGCCAATTGTTGGTAATGGTGCTAAGCTTGGATTTTGTTTAATGGATTACGGAACTTGCCCTTACTACGATGGTCACTGTAGAGACGTAAACACCGTTAATAACCAAGGAACGAATTTGAATACATCAGGTGTTTTTCCTAATTATGGTTTAGGGGGCGGTGCTTATAATTGCTCGCCTGTTGAACAAGGGATTTCTGTGGGTTATACCGATATTTATTCTGAGCAATTAGATGGTATGTGGATAAATGTTCCGCCTGGAACTTGTAATGGAGATTATTGGATCGTTGCCGAAGCAGATAGAAATAACGATTTCTTAGAGTCAAATGAAGATAACAATTATACAGCAATCCCTTTTACTTTAACTCAGCAAGTAGCTAGCAATCCTGTTGCAAATATTTCTTCAACGTTAGGCTCATCTATTTGTAACGGTGATAATGTAACATTAACTGCGACAACTGGATTATCTTATCTATGGTCTAATGGCGCAACAACACAGTCTATCACAGTTTCATCCGCTGGAACATATACTTGCGGTGTTACTATGTATTGCGGAACACCAACGGCATCTTTTAATTTAAGTGTTGATCCTATAGCTGGCGCTCCTACTTCTGTTTCTGCTGATCAAGTTATTTGTTCGGGACAATCAACCACTTTATCTGCAACAGGAAATAGTATTCATTGGTTTAACTCATCCATGGTAGAGGTTGGAATTGGATCAACATTTACTACACCATCATTAACTGGCACAACACAATTTTACGCTCAAGATTTTTCATCTGTAACTCCAATTGCTGATCAAGTTGGCCCTAATGATAATACCATTGGTGGTGGTGGAATTTTGAATGATAATACTCGCTATTTAATTTTTGATGTAGCTCAGCCTATCATTATTAATTCAGTAAAAGTATTTTCTACTACTACTGCTGGAAACAGAACAATCATGGTTTTAGATCAAGGCGGTAATATGGTTCAAGGTGGTACATTTTTTATAGACAACACCGGCGAGCAAATAATTCCTGTAAATTTTTCAGTTCCTGCAGGATCAGATTACGAAATGAGAGTAACCTCTACTTCTGTTGATTTATACAGAAACAATGCGGGCGTAACCTATCCTTATGTTGACGGAACAGGAACTGTTACCATTACGGGGTCACAAGCTGGAGCTGGTTTCTATTATTATTTCTATGATTGGCAAATTTCTGTTGAAGGAAGTCAGTGTCCAGGACCACAAGCAATGATAACGGTAAATGTAGATCCTTGCCTAGGTGTTGATGAAAATATAGATATGCTATCTAAAATGAATATTTATCCAAATCCAAATGATGGTTTATTTACTTTCAGTTTAGATATGCCAGGAACTGCTGATTTTGTTTTAATAGTTACGGACATCTTAGGTAAAAATATTTATTCTAAGTCTCAAGAAAGAATCACAGGTATGTATTCTGAAAACATCAATTTAAAAGGTGTGGATGCTGGTATTTATTTTGCCACTATTCAAATCGAAGGAAAAACTTACGTTAAAAAGGTGGTCATCGAATAATGATAAGTTCTCATTTACAAAAAACGCTGCTTTGTGTAATTTTTATTACCAGCAGCGTTTTTTCTTTTAGTCAGTTTACTGTTTATAATTCATCGAACAGTGGCTTGCCTTATAATACGGTTCGCTGTGTGTCGGTAGATCAATTTACCAATGAAGTTTGGGCAGGAACCGATTTTGGATTGGCTAATTTTGATGGAACCAATTGGTCGATTTATAACACTTCTAATTCTGGATTAACAGATAATTTAATTCGCGCTGTAGAAACGGATCCTTCTGGAAACATTTGGGTAGGAACCCTCATTGAAGGTTTATTTATGTTTGATGGAATTTCATGGGTAAATTATACTATGTCGAATTCTGATTTGCCCGACAATCAAATTAAAGATATTGAATTTGATCAAGATGGTTTTATGTGGGTAGCTACCACGGGCGGATTAGCTATGTTTAATGGCTCTATATGGACCGTTTGGAATATTTTTAATTCATCGCTGCCCACCAATAATATTTCATCCATAAAAATAGCTACAGATAATTCAAAAAGAATTGGCGCAGTAAATGGAGGTTTACAAATTATTAGTGCTGATAATTTAACAATGACTACTTACTGGTCCTACAATTCCTCATTGATTGACAATACTATTTTAATGATTGAATTTGATCAAAATGGATTATTGTGGATGGCCACGCCTTCGGGAGGATTAATTGTTCATACGGGCGGTGATAGTTGGATTTTTTATAATACGTTCACTTCTGATATCCCAACAAATAGTGCAACTTATATTTTAATACATGATAATTTAAAATATGTTCCTACTATAGAAGATGGGCTATTAATTTATGACGGGATTACTTTTGAAAGTTTTAATATAACGAATTCCAATTTGCCAGACAATTATTTGTATTGCATAGAAAAAGATACCAATGAAATTTTCTGGATGGGCTCTTATGATGGTGGATTAATAAAATACGATCCTGCAACTGTTGGAATCAATAATGCACAAAATGAGTCCTTTTCTATTAAAAATACATTCTTACAAAATGATGTTTTTACTTTTGAGTTTACATCAGAAGCAGAAAATTATTCGGTTTATGATTTACAAGGTAAATTAGTTTCATCTTCAAAAATGAGAAGTTTAAACTATCAAATTCCAACACAAAATTTATCTGGTATTTATGTAATTCTATTTACCAATCCAGAAGGAAAACAAATCAGCATTAAGGTTTTTGTTCCTTAAGTTTAATTCGTTCTTCTCTATTGGCTAATTCCCAGGCGGTATAAAAAACTAATCGCGTTATTTTTTCCATTTTATCAAATTCTATCTTATCAAATGTGTCCGTTGGTTTATGATAGTCTGCATGTACTCCGCAGAAATAAAAAATAACCGGAATATTATTTTTAGCGAAATTATAATGATCACTTCGGTAATAAAATTTATTCGGGTCTTTTGGATCGTCATACATATAATCCAACTGGATTTTAGTGTTTTCTTCATTGACTTTTTCAGAAATTTCTTTCAAATCATCACTCAACATTTCTGAGCCAATCACATAAACATAATTAGGGTCATTTGCATATTTTTCGTCTCTCCTTCCAATCATATCAATATTCAAATCTGCAACAATATTCGAAAGTGGCACCGTTGGATTTAATGTAAAATATCTGGAACCTAATAAACCTTTTTCTTCTCCAGAAACAGGCATAATAATAATACTTCTTCGTGGGCGATTTCCTGCTCTTACCATCTCCATAAAAGCTTGTCCTATTTCTAAAATCGCTGCTGTTCCTGATCCGTCATCGTCTGCGCCATAATAAATATCCTTGCCCTGAACTCCTAAATGGTCGTAGTGTGCGGTAATAATAATTACCTCGTCTTTCTTATCTGTTCCTTCAATAAATCCAATTACATTCTCCGTTTTAACATCCGAACTTAGGTGTTTAATATTTATTTCTACGGTTGATTTAATCACGGGATATTTCTTGGGCCGCCCCCCTGTGTTTAATAAGCGGGTTAGTTCTTTTTTCACGGCCGAATTTTTAGTTAATATCTCGTTTAAAAGCGCGTCACCAATATAAAAAAAGTTAGCTCTCACTCTTTCTTTCTCTTCTTTATTGTCTCCTTTTAAAGTCATAGAAGGCTTTTCTATGAAATGATAGAAATTTGATTTTGATGCGGAGTATGACTTTGAATAATAAAATATAGCTAAAGCTCCTTTGTCTTTTGCAATAGCCGCTTTCTTTCTCATGTCATTTTTCCATTTAGAAGGTGTTTTTGTGTCTGAAATAAGATAAACACTATCTTTTCCTATTGGTTCTCCCTCTAAAATCAAGATCACTTTTCCTTTTACATTTACTTTAGAATAATCACTGTATTTTGGGTCATCTATTCCATATCCACAAAATAAAATTTCCGGAGCAAAAATAGAAGTGTCTTTTAATCCTAAAAAATAAAAGTTCTTTAAAAATTTATGGGCAACTCCATCTAAAACAATCTCTCCTTCTGGCTTCATTTCATTTACTTCAAAAACCTGAAAAAAGGAAGTATCGTTGCCAGGTTCAATTCCAAACCCCTTCATTTTTTCGGCCAAAAAATTTCCGGCTAATTTTTGACCTTTTTTACCCGTTTCTCTTCCGGCAAATTCGTCTGAAGTAAGCGTTCTTAAATAGCTTTTTATTTCTTCCGATTTAATAGAATTCGCCCCGATGTTTGGGTTCGATTTTTCTTGAGAAAAAAGGCATAAACCTGTCAGAAAAAAAAGTCCGGTAAAAATTGATTTTAACATTGTATTTTATTTACTCGATTAGCATGTCTTCCTCCTTCGAAATCTGTACTCAAAAATGTATCCACAATTTCTTTAGCTTCTTCAACGCTAATAAATCTAGCGGGGAGCGATAAAATATTAGCATTATTATGAAGTCTAGCTAATGAGGCAATTTCAATCTTCCAGCATAAAGCGGCTCTTATTCCTGCATGTTTATTAGCGGCCATACTTATTCCGTTTCCGCTTCCGCAAATAAGAATTCCTATTCCTACTTCGCCTTTTTCGAGAGCAATGGATACTGCGTGGGCAAAATCAGGATAATCAACGCTGTTTAAAGAATAAGTCCCTTTATCAACCAATTCAAATCCTTTTTCTGCTAAATAAGTTTTTAATATTTCCTTTAATTCAAATCCTGCGTGATCGCATCCAATTGCTAGTTTCATGGGGTTTTTTATTGTTTAAATGTTGTTCATTTCCTGTTTACAATACGTGATAAGTCTACAACCTATTTAACCTGTGATAATATTCAAAAAGATTTCACGTACTATCAAAAGATATAAGCGTGTTAATTAACCAGATTTAAACATAAAGAACGGAAAAAAATATGTAATTTTATCAATAATAACCTCTGCTAACAGTGTGTTGAAAGGTTATTAATCGTTTGATTTCATATTGTTTACTGGTTATTAACTGTTGGTAATTATTCATAAGTGGGTAAAACAACTAAAAATGAATGTTTATTTAAACAGAGTTAACGCCTTAATAAAGGGATTTATAATAATAAAAAATGAAATTTAATATATTTAAGAGATGTCGAAAACTTAAAAACGGTTTAACCTTTCTGTTTCTTGTATTAGCTGTAATTTCATATTCGCAAACGAAAACAAATGAAAACGGTTACAACATTTTTTATTACACCAACGGCCAAAAATCGAGTGAAGGTAATCTTCGCAATGGAAAGCCAGACGGATATTGGAAAACTTATTATGAAAATGGTAATTTAAAATCTGAAGGAAGTAGAAAAGAATATCAATTAGATAGTGTTTGGAAATTTTATAATGATCAGGGAAAAATAGTTAGTGAAATATCTTATTCAAAAGGTAAAAAAAATGGAATTCAAAAAGCTTTTGATTTTGATGGAAAAGTAATTACCGCTGAGAATTATATAGAAAATAGTAAAGAAGGCGAAGAAATTACTTATAGAAAAGACGGTTCGGTTGCCGCAAAAGTAGTCTTTAAAAATAATGAAAAATCAGGGTCTGCTGTTGAATATGATTCCTTAGGAAATATTCAAACAGTAGAGGAATATGAGAATGGTTTTCTAGCTAATTCGCAACGATTAAATAGATTAGATTCAAAAGGAAATAAAGAAGGAAAGTGGATTGAATATTACGAGAATGGTAATATGAAATATGAAGGTCAATTTAAAGCGGGTTTAAAAGATGGAGTTTTTAAGGAATATAATAAAGATGGAACATTAAATAAATTAGAAATTTTTGAAAACGGAATTGCAGACGCAGATAATAAAATAACAGTTTTTATTGATATTAGATCTGAATATCATCCTAACGGAAAATTAAAAATGATTGGTGGTTACAGTGAAAATAGAAAGCATGGAATTTTTAGAGAATATAATGATACTGGAAAAATAATTAATTCGTTTATTTATGAATTTGGTACTAAATTATATGAAGGCATTATTGATGAAGCGGGAGTGAAACAAGGTACGTTTAAATTATTTTATATTACTGGTGAATTACGTGCCGAAGGAACTTATGAAAAAGGATTAAAAACAAGTGATTGGAAATATTTATTTGCCAATGGAAAAATAGAACAAAAAGGAAAATATACATTAGATAAACCAAATGGTGTATGGAATTGGTATTTTGAATCAGGTTTATTAAAAAAGGAAGAAATATTCAGAAACGGTAAAGAAAATGGTACTATTATCGAATATGATACATTAGGAAATATAATTACGAAAGGTGATTACGTTTATGGATTACACGAGGGAATTTGGTATTACCATGTAGGTGATCACACAGAAGAAGGAAATTATAAGGACGGTGAAAAAGATGGTATTTGGATTTATAAATTTACCAGCGGAAAAAAAGCATTTGAAGGAAAATATGTGAATGGTTTAGCTGAAGGAAAGCATAAATATTATTATGAAGCAGGAGGAGTTAGATTAGAAGGGAAATATAAATTAGGTAGAAAAGAAGGTCAATGGAAAAGATTTAATGAAGATGGTAAAATTGATTTCACTATAGATTATAAAAATGGTATAGAAGTTAAATATGATGGAATTAAAGTTAAAGTAGTGCTTGATCCCACAAAAGAGAATTCGGTTGATTTATGATAAAAAAAAAGGGAAAAGGAGGAGCGTTCGGCCGATTTGATGCAAAGCAAAAAATAAAAAAGGATTCGTATAATCAATCTAGATTATATTATTTGATTGCTATCATTGTTTCTCCATTCTTTTCTTTTTTAGTATTTGATGAAGCATCTTCTGTAAAAAATATTTACACTGATTTAACCATACCTATTTTATTTTTAGGAATTGGAATTTGGTCTTTTTATAACGAATCAATAAAGAAAAATCTTAAATATATATTTTTTATTTATTGTCTTTTTCTTTCAATTTATGCTTATTTAATTTATGCAGATTCGGGTTACACCATAAATAATTTTCTGGGCTTTATGATTGCTTTTTTTGCAATTATGATTGGATTAAATGATCATCGCTTATCATTAATGTATTCTGTTTTTTGTCTAGTTATTATCGGTGTTAGCCATTTAATTTGGCTGGAAGGAAAACCGCCTATTGATATTTTTACTGAATTAACTGCATTTAGTATAATAGGTATTGTGGGATTTGTAATTCATTATAATAGTTATAAGGCTTTAAAAACAATTCTCTATAATGAAGGTTTATTAAGTAATATATTAAACTCTACAGGCGACGGTATGTTATTACTAGATAATAGGAATACAGTTTTAGATTTAAATAAAAAGGCAAAAGAATTATTTAAGATAGATACAAATAAAACCTTAACTGGTTCTGAGCTTAATGGAATATTTAATCCAGAAGACATTACTAGTGATAAACATGAGTTTATTCGTTCTGATAAATCAACATTTATTTGTGACGTAAGAAAAAACGAGATAGAATATCAGGGATGGAATTATACCATTTTTATTTTAGTTGATATTACAGAATTAAAAAAAACGAGTGAGGCCCTTAAAGAAAATGAAGA
>CAMBFX010000018.1 GCA_945865695.1 Chryseobacterium gleum
TTTTAATATTGGAACTACTGTTGTTACGGCAACAGCAACAACTGCTGAAGGTTGTGTTTCAACCTGCACATTTAATGTAACCGTAACATCATCGGGTACTAGTAATTGGTTAGGAAGTATTAGTAACGATTGGTTTGATTCAGGCAACTGGTGCGGTGGAATTCCAACTGCTACTTCTGATGTAGAAATTTCCACTGGCGCTCCATTTATGCCAATTATTTCAACTACAGGAGCAATTGCAAAAAATATTACAATAAACTCTGGCGCTAGCTTAACAATGAATGGAACAGGATACTTAACCATTGTTGGAAATTGGATAAATAATGGAACATTTACAGCTACATCTGGAGATGTTAATTTTAATGGATCTTCTTCTCAAACTCTTACTGGAGCAACATCTTTCTTTAATCTGGATTTAAATAATTCAGCTGGATTAACTATTAATTCAAATGTAAATGTAAATGGGTTGTGTCAATTAGTTTCAGGAATCCTTACCACTGGCTCTAATGTTTTGCAGATCACAAACGGTGGCTACCTTTCATCTACAACAGGATATGTTAATGGTTATTTGAAAAAGTATATTGATCTAGCTGATTTTTACGCGTCATTTGAAGTAGGAAGTTTAACTGCTTATACACCTGCTAACATTAGTTTCAACAATGTACTTTCTGCCGGATACTTAACGGTAAATACAATCTCCAGCGATCATCCTTCTATTTCTTCTTCTGGATTAGATGGAACAAAGACAGTGAACCGCTATTGGAATTTAGTTGGCAGCGGATTAACATTTGATTTTTATGACGTTGATTTGACTTATGCTCTTGCAGATAAAGATGCTGGGTTTATTGATATGTATGCAGGTGCTAAAATTTATTCAGGATCCACATGGAACGTTACAACACCAAACTTTGGAACTGCAAATAGTTTGTCAATTGGCGCTGTGAATTCATTGGGAAGTATTCAGATTGGAATTTTCAATCCAACTCCAGTAGCAATTTCTCTTTCTCCAAATTATGGATATATTGGATTAACTTCAAATATTGTATTTAATGGAACAGGGTTTGTCAGCGGAGCAACCAGTGTAAACCCAGTAGCTGGAGTGACCATTAATTCAACCACAGTTAATAATGATAGCACTATGACAGTCAATATTTCTGTAAGTCCTTCAGCTATAACAGGGTTAAGAAAATTTGCAATAACGAATATAACAAATGCTCCAGGTTTCGGTGGAACAAGTGATTCATTAGATTTTACAATAAGCGCTCATCCGGTTGCGGCCTTCTATGCCAACCGTACATTTGTTAAATGCAATGTGAGTGGCAATGTTGATTTTATGAATAATTCTACTGGTGGAACGTCATATTTTTGGAATTTTGGTGCAGGGGCGAATCCGGCAACAGCAACAGGAAATGGCCCTTATACAGTAACATATTCTACAACGGGTCTTAAAACAGTAAAATTAATAGCATATAGCCCTTTAGGAAATGATACATTGACAAGAGCAAACTATATTACAGTAACATCTGCAGCTCCACTCATACCTGCATCTATTAGTGGGCCTTTAAATATAACTTGTACATCTTCATTAGTAACGAATGTTTATTCTGCTCCACTTTTAAACGATGTAAGTTACAATTGGATAGTTCCTTCTGGAGCAACAATAACCAGTGGTTTAGGAACATCTGCAATTGCTGTTACTTTTAGTGGAACTTTTACTTCAGGTACAATTTCATTATCCCAAACAAATGGATGTGGCACAAGCGCTACAAGGAGCATAGTAGTTACTAAAACACCATCCACTCCAGGAGTAATTTCAGGTAGTACAATTGTTTGTGGTTTAAACTCAGCAACTTATTCTATTGCTGCAGTTTCAGGAGCAACATCTTACACTTGGACTCTTCCAACTGGTGTAACTTCATCCTTAGGTACCTCACCAATTGTTACAAGTGCAACTAGTTTGCCTGTAGTATTTGCGTCAACATTTATCTCGGGAACCATTTCGGTAACAGCTGACAATGCTTGTTCAAGCAGTGCTGCAAGAACATTAGCTATAGGAATTGCACCATCCACTCCAGGAGTAATTTCAGGCACCACCGTTGTTTGTGGTTTATCCTCTACCACTTATTCTATTGCTGCAGTTTCAGGAGCAACATCTTATACTTGGACTCTTCCAACTGGTGTTACTTCATCATTAGGTACCTCACCCATTATTACAAGCTTACCTAGTTTGTATGTATTATTTGCGCCAACATTTATTTCGGGAACTATTTCGGTAATAGCTAACACTGCTTGTTCAAGCAGTGCTGGAAGGACATTACCTATAAGTATTGCACCATCCACTCCAGCATCTGTTTCCGGCCCACTTGCATCTTGCGGTTTAACCTCTTCAACATATACAGTTGCTGCTACTTCAGGAGCTACTTCATATACTTGGACCTTGCCAGCCGGTATTACTTCAACTGTTGGGGCATCTCCAATAGTGACCAGTGGAACAAGTTTAGTAGTAAATTTTGCTTCCACATTTACAAATGGGAATATTTCAGTAACAGCAAACAACTCTTGTGCAAGCAGTGTAGCGAGAACAATTTCTGTCAGCAAAGTACCTTCTATTCCTGTTGCAATTTATGGAAATTCGATGGTATGCGGAATCAGCTCATCTTCTTATTCCATTATTGCCGTTAGCGGAGCAACATCTTATACTTGGACTCTACCAAGTGGAGTTACTTGTTCTCTTGGAGCATCTCCTATAACAACTACTTCAACTACCTTGCTACTAAACTTTGCAACTTCTTTTTCAGCAGGAACTTTATCTCTACAAGCAAATAATAGTTGTGGAACCAGTATTGCAAAAACCTATGCTATCAGCAGAAGTCCTGCAATGCCAAGTTCTATCTCAGGGTTAACTTCAATTTGTGGAGTGTCTTCCACAACCTATTCAGTTCCTGCCGTTACTGGTGCTACTAGTTATACTTGGACTCTTCCAACTGGTGTAACTTCTGCTCTTGGCGCTTCTCCTATAACCACAGCGGCAACAGGAATTACTGTTAACTTGGCAAGCACATTTACAAGTGGAAGTATTTCTGTAACGGCAAACAACGCTTGCGCTTCTAGTTCGCCAAAAACTTTAGCGATAAGTAATAAACCTGCAGCCCCAGCATCTATTTCTGGTCCAACAGTTGTTTGTGGTACTGCATCTGTGACTTATACTGCTGCTGCATCAGCAGGAGCAACTTCATACATTTGGACGCTCCCAACTGGTGTTACTTCAACACTTGGAGCCTCGCCTATTACAACAGCAGGAACCAGTCTTACAGTTAATATTTCATCAACATTTGCTGCAGGATCAATTACAGTGAATGCAAGCAATTCTTGCGCTACTAGTTTAGCTAAATCCCTTTCAATATCTCAAGCACCATTTATTCCAGGTTTAATTACAGGACCAACTAATATTTGTGCATTGGCAACTGCCACTTATAGTATTGCTGCAGTAACTGGGGCAACTAGTTATACATGGTCACTGCCAGCAGGTGTCACTTCAGCACTTGGAGCTTCTCCCATAACAACAGCTGCAACAAGCATTACCGTTTCTATAGCAACAAATGTTGCTACAGGACCTATCTCAGTTGTTGCAAATAATGCATGTGGATCCGGTGCAGCAAGATCTAAGTCATTGACAGGTTGTCGCAGCAATAATTCGGATGTGCAAGCAGATTCGGTGAATGAAAAAACTATCGAAGTAAACGTTTATCCAAATCCGACTTCAGATAATGTTAATATAGAATTTACATCAAATATTGAATCGAACTTATTATTTGAATTGTATGATATACAGGGTAAAATAATTTTATCGAAAATTGAAATAATTACTGAAGGACAAAATATATTATTTTATAATGTAGAAGAATTAGATAAAGGAATTTATTTTATTAAATTAACTGATGAACAAAGTAAAATGTTAATCACAAAGAAACTAGTTGTTCAATAAAAAGAAAACTTGAACAACAGTCTCCATAGAATTTAGCCTTTTAGTAGAGGTGAAAATTCTAATTGTAAAAATAATTTCTTCGAGTGAAATCAATAAAAAGAAAAGCCATTAAAATGGCTTTTCTTTTTTAATTGAATGAAAAAATAATCATCTTTTTACATTTTAACATTTACTTTTTTAGCAAATTCCATCGCTCCCGCAGCTAAATAATGTAATAAAAAAGTAAAAAAAATTTATAGAGTTTCATACTAAATGACAAAATTCCTCCTTTACCAAGTATAATTAATTACATTTGAAAAAACAGGTTATGAGATTAATTATATTTTTTTTGTTAAACTTTGGCGCTTTAGCATTAGGTGGATTTTTAATCGGTAATCCTGGAGAAAATGAATGGTATAATGGATTAAACAAAGCTCCTTTTACTCCACCAGGTTGGGTTTTTGGTTTTGCTTGGACCACCATCATGATCTTTTTCTCTATTTACATGTTCAACATTGTTAAAAGCAAAAAAATAACTCAACATAAAGAAATCATTTTGCTTTACACTCTTCAATGGATTTTAAATGTGGCTTGGAACCCTGTGTTCTTTCGTTTTCACTATGTAATTTTTGCACAACTCATATTGATTACTCTAACCTTGATTATTCTTTATTTTCTTATCTATTCGAACAGGAAACAAGAAAAATTAAATGTATTTTTAATTCTCCCCTATTTTTTATGGTTGTTAGTTGCCAATGGATTGAATAGTTATGTCTGGCTGTTTAATTAAATAAATTTTCGATGTCGACTTCCATTCAACCCAAACTTCGCACTTTCGACATTACCATGATTGTAATTGGTTTGGTGATTGGAATGGGAATATTTAGAACACCACCCGAAGTGGCCGATAGTGCAAAAATGCCCCTCATCTTTTTTTCGGTTTGGATTGCCGGTGGAATTGTGAGTATGATTGGCGCTCTTACCTTTGCAGAAATCGGTTCTACTCTACCCGCTGCAGGTGGATTCTATAAAATATTTTCTTTCTGTTATCATCCTTCCTTTGCTTTTATGGTGAATTGGATTACCGTTATTTCTAATGCCGCTTCTACTGCTGGTGTAGCCATTATGGGTGCAGAATATCTTTCTCCATTGGTATTTTCCAATATGAATCATGAATCAGCAGTACAAATTCTCACTATTACTTCTGTTCTTTTTCTATATGGAATAAATTTAGTGGGAATAAAAACATCATCCACTTTCTTAAATATTTTAATGATTATTAAATTAAGTTTATTGGCCTTATTGATTTCTTCTATTTTTATTTTACCCGGAAATACGGATCCCAATCCAGAACTTACCCAAAATTTCTCAGGCTGGAAAGCATTTCTCCTTTGTTTCATTCCCGTGTTTTTTACCTATGGTGGATATCAACAAACCATCAATTTTGGTAGTGATGTTTCCAATCCATCTAAAAATATGCCAAGAGCAATTATCATCGGAATGATTATCGTTCTTTTCTTTTACCTATTGGTAAATTATGCCTATTACCATGTTTTAGGAATGGAAGGATTGGCTGAATCCAAAACTTTGGCAGCTGATATTTCTGGTTTGCTATTGGGAGAAAATGCTTTTATCATAATTTCCATTTTGATGTATTTCTCTGTTATGTCGTATGCGAATGTTTCTATCATGAGCAATCCTAGAATTTATTACGCCATGGCTGAAGATAAAGTGATGCCAAAAGTTTTTATGAAAGTAAATCCAAAAACGCAAGTTCAATTTTATGCTTTAACTTTTTTCTGCTTGATGATTATTCTTACCTTATTTTTTCTCACTTCCTTTCAAAAAATTTTGGAGTTTGTAATGTTCTTTGACAGCATCAGTTTAATTGCTGCGGCTTGTTGTATATTTATATTGCGTAAAAAACGTAAAGATACCCATTCGGCGCTTCGACAAGCTCAGCCACCTCAAGAAGAAAACAAAATCTATCGAATGAAAGGATATCCGTATTTACCGATCCTATTTGTAGTTATTTATTTCGGTGTTATACTCAGCGTTTTTATCACCAATCCTTGGTCGGCATTGTGGGGATTTGTACTTTTCATTGCCGGATTTCCTTTGTATTATTTGATACAATATCTTATCAAAGAAACTTCTAAATAATAAAATATTTTTTTTACGAGATTTATTGATCCACTTTTTACATGTATTAAAAAATGAAGATCATCTGGTGAAAATAATTACTCTAAGGATAAAGTAAACCTGAGAACTAAAGAAAAAAAGATCAAATAATAGAAGAATTACAAAAACATAGTTTTAACCTTTTGAAATAGGAATAAAATAATCTTATTTATAAATCCCTATGTAAATTTCCGAATCCGAACTTTTCTTTGCTCGATACATTCCTTCTGAATTAAAGGGTAACTCAATATTCCCATTTCTATCCATTGCAATTAAACCTCCTTCTCCTCCAATTCTCACCAATTTATCCATTACCACAATATCACAAGCTTCTTTTAAGGTACAACCTTTATATTCCATCAAACAACTGATATCATAAGCAACTACCGAACGAATAAAAAATTCTCCATGTCCAGTGCAAGAAATCGCACAAGTATGATTATTCGCATAGGTTCCAGCTCCAGGAATGGGGCTATCTCCAATTCTACCATATCGTTTATTAGTCATCCCACCTGTACTTGTTCCTGCTGCTAAATTTCCATGAATATCTAAAGCTACTGCTCCCACTGTTCCAAATTTCTTTTCATCTCCTTTTATATTTACCGTATGATCCAAAATCATTTTATCTGACTTCAATGCTTCTTGAAATTGATCGTATCGCAATTGAACGAAAAAATAATCATCCTTCTCCATTGGAGCATTAACCTTCTTTGCAAATTCCATCGCTCCCGCACCAGTTAAAATAACATGTTCTGATTTTTCCATCACCGCTCTAGCCAAAGAAATGGGATTCTTTATATTTGAAACGCCAGCAACAGCTCCTGCAATAAGATCTTCACCTCTCATTATAGAGGCATCCAACTCATGTTTTCCATCATGTGTAAAAACGGCACCTTTTCCTGCATTAAATAAAGGATTATTCTCTAAAGAAATGATGGCCGACTCAACAGCATCAAAAGAAGTTCCCCCGCTTTTTAAAATATTTTCTCCAGATAAAATTGCCTCTTCTAAAGCTTTTTTATAAGCAAATTCCCGTTCGGTCGTCATTGTGCTTTGAAGAATAGTTCCGGCTCCTCCGTGAATGGCAATTGAATACATAGTAATTAAAAGTTAAGAATTAAAAACTGTTTCTTGAACGAAGTGAAAAATTTTAAAATCAGTAAAACCAAGCCAAATTCCATACTTCATTTCTTCTATTATTAATTATTAATTAATTTCTATTCTACTTCCGCTCTGGTATGACTTATAGTTAGTTTTTTATGTTTCAAATCAAAGAAATCTCCTAGAGTCATTACATGGCAAATTAAATGCTCAATTGAAACCGGATTTCCCATTTCTACATCCGTCATATTGGTGTCTCTCATATGGGTGGCATCCACTAACATCACTAATCCAGATCCAATAGCTTCCATATAATTTCCATTGGTAATTAATAAACCGGTATCTTCTCCCAAACCAATTCCTAAATTAATTGGATTACTTGCACAAGCATACATTAAACGACCTATTCTACCTCTTTGCACAAAATGGGTATCCACAATAACATTATTGATGAAACCTAAACCACCTGTTATTTTTACTTCACCTTTTAATAATGCTTCATGACTACTTCCTTGATAAATCATATTATTAGAACTGGCAGCAGCTCCAGCAGAAGTTCCAGCAATAATGAAAGGTTCATTCTCATATTTCTCTAGTAATAAATGATGAAAAGAGGTACCTCCAAAAATGGAAGATAATCGCAACTGATCTCCGCCAGTAAACATCACCACATCGGCATTTGCTAAACGCTCTACATATTCATTTTTATTGGCGTCTTCACGAGTTTTAATATTTAAAACTTCTACATTTTTTACATCTAATTGAGCAAATGCCTTAATATATTCATCACCCACTTCTTCAGGAATACTAGATGCTGTAGTAATGATTTCAATTTTTGATTGAGTATTTTTAGTAGACTCAGTAGTGATTCTTTTTAAAATACCTTTTTCAAAGAATTTTAAACTCCTACTTAAATCAGCAGGACTTTCAGAAAAGCTTCCTTTATCTACTGATCCACCAATGATGATTAATTTACCTTTTGGAATAGTCATTTTTAACAATTTAAGATAACAAATTTAACTTTCTATTAATGATAAGTCAAAATAACTTGTGAAATAATATCATTATTTTAAACAGGTATTTGTTTATATAAAAAACAAAGTTTATCTTGAAAAAAAATTCATCGTTCATTTGATGGGTTTTAAAACCATTTTTTTTTAAAAATTCTCTTATGCAAATTATAGAAATAAAGACCTTGCGCGGACCTAACTACTGGTCTAATTATCGTAAGAAACTTATCGTGATGAAACTAGATCTTGAAGAGCTCGAAGAATCACCCACCGATACAATCGATGGTTTTACCGAACGAATAAAAAAAATGTTTCCAACCATGATTAAGCATCGTTGCTCTAAAGATTATGAGGGCGGCTTCTTTGAGAGATTGAAAGAGGGAACTTGGATGGGGCATGTAGTTGAACATATAGCACTCGAAATTCAGTCGCTAGCCGGAATGGAATGTGGGTTTGGAAGAACAAGAGGAACCGGCGAAAAAGGGCAATATAATGTTGTTTTCTCCTATATGGAGGAAAATGTGGGTTTATTTGCAGCAAAAGCTTCGGTTAGAATTGCAGAAGCCTTAATTAAAAATGAATCATATGACCTAGATTCGGATATTAAAAACATGCGCGAAATGCGCGAGCGTGAAAGATTCGGACCAAGTACAGCAAGTATTGTGGACGAAGCTGTAGCTAGAGATATTCCTTTTATTCGTTTGGATAAAGATTCATTGGTGCAATTGGGATATGGAAAAAATCAAGTTCGTTTTAGAGCGACCATGACGGATAAAACAAGTTCTATTGCTGTGGATTTAGCCAGTAATAAAGACGCCACTAAACGAATGTTACAAGATAATGCTATTCCTGTTGCCAAAGGAGATTGTATTGTTTATGAAGATGAATTGAAAGCTGCCATTGATCGAATTGGATTTCCTTTAGTGTTTAAACCGCTTGATGGTAATCATGGAAAAGGCGCTTCTATTAATGTAAAAACCGTTGAAGAAGCAAAAGCAGCTTTTGAACATGCAAAAAAATATTCGAGAAAAATTATTGTAGAAAAATTTATTACCGGTCATGATTTTAGAATTTTAGTGATAAATAATCGTTTTATCGCTGCAGCATTAAGAGAACCGGCTCATGTAATTGGCGATGGAAATTCAACCATTCAACAATTAATTGATAAAGAAAATGCAGATCCACGTAGAGGTTACGGTCATGAAAATGTTTTAACAGAAATATCTGTGGATAGAGAAACAAATGATCAATTAATTAAACAAAATTTAACTTTAGATTCTATTCCTAAAAAAGATGAACATGTTACTTTAAAAGGAACGGCCAACCTGAGTACAGGAGGAACTTCTACAGATATTACTGAAATCGTTCATCCTCACAATATATTTATTTGCGAAAGAATTTCTCGAGTAATTGGATTAGATATTTGCGGAATTGATATAATGGCCACTAATCTTTATGAGCCACTAGAAACAACAGGCGGAGTGATATTGGAAGTAAATGCTGCGCCAGGTTTTAGAATGCATTTAGCGCCCGCAACGGGATTGCCAAGAAACGTGGCTGCACCAGTAATTGATATGTTATATCCTCCTGGCAAAACCTGTAGAATTCCAATTATAGCGGTTACCGGTACCAATGGAAAAACAACTACTACTCGACTGATTGCACATATTGTAAAAAACAACCGTTTCAGAGTAGGATTTACTACTTCTGATGGAATTTATGTGCAAAATTCAATGCTAACAAAAGGCGATACAACGGGTCCGATATCTGCCGAATTTATTTTAAAAGATCCTACTGTTGAATTTGCCGTTTTAGAAACCGCTAGAGGAGGAATTCTTCGTTCTGGATTAGGTTTTGGAAAATGTGATGTAGCCGTGGTAACGAATATCCAAGAAGATCATATGGGATTATCGGATATACATACGCTTAAAGACATGGCGAATGTAAAAGGTGTTGTGGCGCGCGCAGTAAAACGTGATGGTTATGCCGTTTTGAATGCCGACAATGTACATTGCGCCGGAATTAGTAAAACAGTTGAATGTAATGTGGCCTATTTTAGCATGGATGAAAATAATCCAATCATTAAAGAACATTGTGCTAAAGGAGGAATTGCTGCGATTTATGAAAATGGATTTATTACCATTAAAAAAGGTGAATGGAAATTTAGAGTGGAAAAAGCTTCACACATACCGTTGACTTTTGGTGGCAAAGTAACATTTATGATCTATAATGTGCTTGCGGCTACATTGGCATCTTATGTTTATGGTTTTAAAATTGAAGATATCAAAATGAGTTTGGAAACGTTTATTCCATCGGCTGCACAAACTCCGGGACGAATGAATATTTTTGATTTCAAAGAATATAAAGTAATGATTGACTTTGCGCATAATGCTGATGGATTTAAAGGAATAAAAGAATTTTTATCTACAATAGAATCTTCTTATAAAATTGGAATCATTACTGGAACGGGTGATAGACGTGACGATGATATTCGTGATATGGGTAGAATTTCAGCTGAAATGTTTGATCATATCATTATTCGACAGGATAAATTTTTGAGAGGAAGAAAAGCAGAAGATATTGTGAAATTATTAGTAGAAGGAATTCATGATAGAAATCCTAATCAATCCTACGAATACATTCCAAAAGAAGTAGAAGCTTTGAAACATGCTCTTTCGATGGCTAAACCAGGTACTTTTATTACTGCCTTAAGTGATGTAATTGACAATGCAATTGAAGTGGTTCAAAGTTATTTGGATAAAGAGAGGGAAAACGTATAGAAAATTTCGAATTTCGGATTTTCAATTTCGGATTAAAAATACTAGTTCGTAATTTAGAAAACGAAATTCATTAATAGATAAATTTTATTAAATGAAAACGAATTTTACGAATTCTATTCGTCAATTAAGAGAATTTTCTAACCAATTTGATGAAACGAACCATTCAAAGAAAAAAGATTTACTGAAAAAAGTAAGTAAAATTAAAATTCCGGTTCATAAATCGATTTCAGATTATCAACACTTATTATTGTTTTTAGCGGCTCATCCTTTTGAGGAAAAATTTGATTCATTAGTAAAATCTGAAATAGAAAGACTAGCTATTTCTATTCGAAAAATAAGCAAAAAGGACAAAGATAAATTTGATAATTCTGGATTACCTTTTACCAACACACAAGCTTCATTTACCCATGATTTATTAAAAATTCTAGATTCAAAAAAAGAATTGAATTTGAGTTACCATTCTTCAGAAGAAGAAAATATCGAGTTAAATTCTATTCTATCTTTCACTTTGCCAGATATTGAAAAAGACCATACTTCGGCAGGAATGAATCAAGAAGATTTATGGGAAACATTGGGAGTAAAAGAAAAAGATAGATTATCTTTTCTATTGGGCGAATTGGATAAATTGAATGAAACACCTTTCATTAAAGATTATTTGCTAGACAAGTTCAATTTATTTGTCAATATTGAACCTACCGATAAAAAATATTCCAAACTCTACAATCATATCGGAGTAAATAAAAAATATTTTCATTCGGATATTTTAAAAAGATTTGATCATGTTCAATTACTGAACACTCCTCTACCCGACCCTAAGAAACTTTCGGAAATAGAAATGGATCGAATGATTGAGGTAATGCAAACATCTTTGTATTTACTGGAACGAGAAACAGATCCATGTACTTTTATCGATCCAAATTCATTGCGCTATTACGAATTAGAAAGAGGAATTTCCGTTGCTATTTTTGGGATGATTCCAGAACGACAAATGTCCATGGAATCGTATGTAGGTTATACATTATTCAAAAATGGCTATCCGGCTGCTTATGGTGGAGGTTGGATTTATGGAACGAGATCATTGTTTGGAATCAATATATTTGAGCAATTCAGAGGCGGAGAATCGGGTTATATTTTAATTCAATTATTACGTACCTACAAACAAGCTTTCCATTTAGATTATTTTGAAGTAGAGCCTTATCAATATGGATTGGATAATCCAGAAGGAATTGAATCGGGTGCGTTTTGGTTTTATTATCGATATGGATTCCGTCCATTGGATAAAACTTTAAATAAATTAGCGAATTCGGAATTTGAAAAAATAAAAACCAAGAAAAATTACAGAAGCAGCAAAACTACTTTAACCAAATTTACTGATTCAAACATCGGTTGGCAATTAGGAGAATCTATCCCACCAAAAGTAACCGATTTAAGAGCGAAAATCACCAAAATGATTGCGCAGAAATTTGACAACAACAGAGCGAAAGCAATTGCGTATTGCGTGAAGGAATTAAGAAGTAAAATTGAAATTAAAAAAGACTTGAATAAGTTTGAGGAAGTGGTATTGAAGGATTTGGCATTGGCTCTAGAGGCGCTTCAGTTAAACAATATTGATAAATTAAATCTTATTGGAAAAATGATTGAATCGAAACCAGTAGATTTGTTTCAGTATAACTTATTGTTGAATGAATGGTTAAAGTGAAATTTTTATTGAACTTTGCCACTGCCAACTGAGAACTGTAAACTACATTACTTCTTCCTCCAATTAAAATCCCGATCGGTTTCCTTATGAATGGTAAATCTTAATCGAATAAAAAAATTATTAGACTCTACTTCTGTTTTTCCTTTCGGTAGAAATTTATAACCTGTTTGCATATGAAAACCAGAGAAACGAAATCCAATTACAGGAGCAATTCCAAAATTAGAATTTTTGAAATCCGTCAAGAAAATGACATCTGCTCCATATGTAAGACCAAATGTTCCTTGTTTATGCCAATAAGAAACAGAATAATCTAAAATATTATGTTTTAAATTATAGCCAAATCCAAAACAAAATGCATTCGTATTCACTTCTTTGATTGCTGTTTTTTTTCGTTGAAATTCCATTCCGAATTGAATAACGTCATAAAGTCCGCGTTCATATCCAATATAAACTCCTCGTTTTTTAGTGATGAGAGAAGCGTCTTTTAAACCGAAACTAGGATAATTATCCATCAAACTTCCACCCAAGCAAACTAAAGGATGAAATCCCATACAAAATGCGAGTAAAAAAAATAGTTTGCGAATCATTTGTTCAGGGTGTTTTTTACTAAACGTAAATACAAATAAAAAGTTATGATAATTATTAAATCAATCCCAAACAAATTTTCAAACGAATAATTTTCTTTACCGATTCTTCCACTTGCTTTTTGAATTCTTCATTGGCTTTGTATTCTGCCAACATATCTGCAAAAGCGATATTCTCATCCGAAGGCATCAAAACAATATCACAACCTGCTTGAGCTGCTTTCAAACAATTTTTCGGGACAGATTTTACTCCGCCCATTCCCATCGCATCGGTAATAATAATTCCCTTGAAACCCATTTCTGTTTTTAAAAGATCAGTTACAATCGCTTTTGAAACCGTTGCAGGTAAATCATTCGTATTATATTTTTTATTATTCTTCACTGCAATATGCCCCACCATAATGGAAATAACTCCCGCCTCAATCAATGGTTCATAAACCGAAATTTCTTTCATTTCACCATCGATATAAACCAATTGTTTATGCGTATCTCCCACCACATAACCATGTCCCGGAAAATGCTTTGCCGTAGCTACAATATTTTCATCTTGAATTTTTTTGATAAATGCCGAACTGTATTTCATAATCGTATCCTTGCTTAAACCAAAACTTCTAAAACTTACTGTTTTATTAGGAGATAAATCTACCACAGGTGCATAATTAAAATTGATCCCCATGGCATGCAATTCATCTGCAATTTTCTTAGTTTCTGTTTCTACTTCTTTAACTGAAGTCATTTTATTGGCATACTTCACTGTTTGAGTTCCTTTTATTTTCATATTAATCAAACTCAATTCAGCATCTGCACTATATAATAGTGGTAATCCTCCGGCAGCAACATTAGCGGAATCAAACTTTTTTACCAAAGCTTTGAATTCATTAGTAGTTCCGTTTAATAATAAGATTCCTCCTACCTTATTGTTTTTTACTAAATCCAAAACATGAGTGGTGCTCTTCCCTAATTTTCCTGCTGCGGGAACAATCATTTGACCTACCTTTTGCTCATCGGTCAATTCTTCATAAATTAAATTCACTTTTAAATCCAATATGGGATTGAGTGTATAAAAATCCTTTAGTTGATAGGTAGTATCTTGCGCAAATAGGGGCGAAAAACAAACTTGCAATAAAAATAGTTGAACGACAAATATTGATTTTTTCATTTGGTAAATTTAATCTAATAATTTTTCTCTATAAATCAATAGCAAAAAGTATTCCATAACTAATAGTTGAAAGGTTTCACTACCTTTGATGCCAATGAAAGAAATGAAGCAATATTTTTTCATCATTAATCCCATTTCAGGAAAAGGAAAAGGCAAAAAGTTGATTCCTTTAATTGAAAAATTTTTCAGTGAAAGAAACTTAATTTTCGAAATTCACATCACCACATTTGCAGGTGAAGCAAAATCATTAGCTTCTATTGGAATTCAAAAAGGCTTTGAAACCATAATTGCCGTTGGAGGTGATGGAACCGTAAATGAAGTAGGTTCTGTTTTAGTAAATTCTTCAGTACATTTTGGCATCATTCCCATCGGTTCTGGAAATGGATTAGCACGTGAATTAAAAATTCCGATGGATCCATATGCCGCTATTAAAAATTTAATCAAAGGTGATTTACGAAAAATTGATACGGGCACTTGCAATGGCCACTATTTTGCATGTACAGCCGGAATTGGCTTTGATGCACAAATGTCATCTACCTTTCTCAACCTTACTAATCGTGGTTTATACGGATATGTAAAGACGTTTCTAAAAGATTTTTTTAAATACAAATCACTTCGCTACGAATTTCAATTAAATGAGAAAAAAATTGAAGTTGATGCTTTATTAATAACCATAGCAAATTGCAAACAATGGGGTAACGAGTTTTATATTTCTCCACAATCTAAACCCAATGATGGATTATTAGAAATATGTATTTTGAAAAAATTTCCAATTTATGTGCTGCCCATCTTGTTATTTCGAGCAGTAAATAAAACGCTACATAAATCAAAATACCTTACTATTTCTAAAATCAATTCCATTCAGTTAAAATCAAACGAAACTACTCAATTCCATACAGATGGTGAAGTTTTGGCTCCTTATAATTTATTCCAAATTAATGTAAATCCGAATAGTCTTACCATAATTTCAGGTTTTTAATTAGGATGATGCAACACTTTTTCACTATTTTCGTCCATATTGAAACACTTCTACAAAATGAAAAAAATATTCCTTTTAGCTTTTCTTGTATTTTCTTTAATTATCCCTGCTAAATCAACCCATGTGGTTGGTGGAAACCTTGTGGTTACACAAACAGGACCCAATCAATATTCCATCGTTTGTAAAGTTTATCGCGACTGCGCATTGGGTAATGCAGCCATGCCAACAGATGTCACGGTTGGAATTTATTATGCCAACAATAATAATTTACATAACTCCATCATTATTTCTAATCCAGTAATTTCTACTGTTACACTAGGTGACAATTGCTATACTCCTACTGGAATTTGCCTACAAGAAGGAATTTTTACAGCGAATAATATTAATATTCCAAATAATGCGGCAGGTTTCTATTTACAAACTCAATTGTTTGCAAGAAATGGAATTATTGTCAATATTTTCGATCCAGGAGGAACAGGAATGTCTTTCTATGCAGAAATACCCAACCCAGCTCTTGCTGGAATGAATGCAAGTCCAGATTTTGGACCCTACCCAAGTGATGGTTATTTATGTATTAACAACATAAAAGAAATGGATTTTAGCGTGACAGATGCAGATGGTGATTCTTTGGCTTATTCATTAGTTGAACCATTGCAATCTAACGGAACAAACAACGGAACTTCTCCTGCCCCATATACTCCTGTAGTTTGGCAAGCTCCCTATAGTTTTACAAATATTGTGGGTGGTTCAACAGCCATGAGTTGTGATCCTATTACAGGTATTGTTTCAGCTGCACCTACAGCAATTGGTACTTATGTTTTTGCTGTAAGAATTGAAGAATTTAGAAATGGAATAAAAATTGGGGAAGTAAGAAGAGATGTTCAATATCATGCCTTAAATTGTGTTTTTGATGATTTACCAGAAATTCAATTGCCAGATACTTTAGCTATTTCAGTAGGCTCAACGGGATGTTTTGATATCGTTGTATTAGATGCAGATGCTACCGACTCCATTTCAATATATGTTACAAGTCCAACTTTTGCTGATGGGGCAACACTAGGAATGCCTCCAATTCCAGTAACTACAACTCCAGATACCACCTATGAATTTTTCTATACAGATGAAATCACAGGCCAATTAGATAGCGTAATTTTAAATGCTCCTGATTTTATTAATGGCGCTTTTTATGGTGTTGGTGGAATTGGTCTTCAGTATTGCTGGGAAACCAGTTGTGAAGACATTGTAAATAGTCCATTTATATTAGATGTTGAAGCTTTTTCCTTGGGCTGTAGTGGCGATACCAACTTCATTAATCAAACGGTTGAATTATACGTGTTACCTGTTCCACCACCTGCTGTTGATTTCTTTTTGCCCGATACAATTGTTCTTGTTGCAAGAGATGCCACTTGTTTTGATTTGGTTGTTTTAAGTGATGAGCCGGCCGATACGGTAAATATTAGGGTGACTAGTGCTTCGTTCTTTGATGTTGCCACATTAACGTTTCCTAATCCCGTAACTACGAATCCAAATGCCTATGAATTTTTCTATTGGAACTCTTCAATAAATAATGTCGATTCAGTAATTCTGCCAGAACCAACGCTTGTTGGAAATGTATACACAGGTGTTGGAGGTATTGGTTTGACTTATTGTTGGACTACTGATTGTGACGATATAAATGAAGGTGTTTATGAAATAAATGTGGAAACTTTTAGAGTAGGCTGTTTCGGTGATACATCTTTCTTAGATGAGAGTACTTTCATTGAAATTAATCCACCTGTTGGTGTGCAAACGTTGGTTCCGAATATTTTCACTCCAAACAATGATAATGTTAATGATGTTTTTAAAATGATTGGACTTTCCAATTTCTGCTATGATACTTTGACTATTAAAATCTATGATCGTTGGGGTAAATTAACCTTTGAATCTGCCGACCCTGAATTTGTATGGGATGGTAAAAACATGAATGGAAATGAAACCTCAGAAGGAACTTATTATGTCATCATCAATGGTATCTTCGGAGATACAGATGTTACTCGTCAATATCCATTAACGTTATTACGGAAGGAGAATTGATTTATATAAATCTTCATAAGCAGGAAGAATTCTGCTAAGATCAAAAGCGAGTGCCGAAAGCCTCGCATTTTTTTTGAACTCATTTAAGGTCTCTTCTGATTTCAAAATATGAATGGCATTTTTTGCCATATCATCCACATCACCCACTTCGCTTAAATATCCAGAGACACCATTGGTATTTACCTCAGGAATTCCACCTGTATTTGAACTTATAACCGGAATGCCTGATGCCATTGCTTCTAAAGCAGCTAATCCAAAACTTTCGGTTTCTGATGTCAATAAAAACAAATCAGAAATTTTTAATACGTCAATAGTTTTACGAAGATTTCCAAGCATCAAAACATTTTCATTTAATCCTAATTCATCACATAATAGCTCTATGTTGTGTCGTTCTGGCCCATCACCTACTAATAATAATTTAGAAGGAATTACTTTTTGTACTTTATCAAAAACTCTCACCACATCTTCAATTCTTTTTACTTTTCTAAAATTCGAAACATGACAAAGTATTCTTTGCTTCTCGGGAGCATAATAAGTTCTAAGAGATTCGTTGACTTCAATATCATATTCTCGGATATTAATGAAATTTGGAATTACTTTTATTTCTCGTTTTATATTGAAAAAATTTAAGGTGTCTTTTCTTAAAATATTCGAAACAGCGGTCACTGCATCTGATTTATTAATGGCAAAAGTAATTACAGGTTCAAACGAAGAATCCTTTCCAACTAAAGTAATATCTGTTCCGTGAAGCGTTGTGATAAAAGGAACATGAATACCTTCTTCCTTTAAAATCATTTTTGCCATATAAGCAGCCGATGCATGAGGAATAGCATAATGAACATGAAATAAATCCAAATTTTCGCGCTTAGCCACATCTACCAGTTTACTGGTTAAAACCAATTCATAAGGAGTATAATCGAAAAGTGGATAATCAGAAACACGAACCTCGTGATAAAAAATATTTTCCATTGGCTTTCCCAATCTCACAGGCATGCTGTAGGAAATAAAATGTATTTGATGACCTTTAGCCGCTAAAGCAATTCCTAATTCAGTTGCCACAACACCACTTCCACCATAAGTGGGATAACAAACGATTCCGATTTTCATGAAACGAAGGTAATATTAGAGTTTTGAGTTTCGTGATTTAAAAAATTAAGAAAATATTAATGCTAAAAAATAGGCCACTAAAACCCTTATAAATAGTTGATATTATAAATTTTATCATCTTTTTACTATTCGACAACAAATACTTACAAATAATAATATCCGTCTGTAAACGACAATTAACCGAATCGGGTTTGGGGTTCGTTATTTCTTTGCACCGTCAATCGATCGAAACAATGACAACAACAAAAATTAATTAAACACAACAAACCCGCTCACTAAACATGAGCACAAAACAAAAGAAAAATGAATCAATTAAGAAACAAAGTTCAGTTAATCGGACATGCAGGAATCGATCCTCAAATCAAGTCAACCGCATCAGGAAAAAAATTAGTGAAGTTTTCACTTGCCACTAACGAATCGTTTAAAAACAAAGAAGGCGAACGTCAGTTTTCTACCCAATGGCACAACCTTGTGCTTTGGGGCAAGCAAGCTACTATTGCAGAGAAATTCATTCAAAAGGGAAGTGAAATTGCCATCGAAGGTAAGTTGAATAATAGAACTTATATCACACCATCTGGAGAGAAGAAATTTGTATCCGAGGTAATCGTAAGTGAAATCACTTTTATGGCTAAGAAAGCAGCTTGATTAATTAAAAATTAAGAATTAAGAATTAAAAATTATTATAAAAACAACAACGTCTGAAAGGACAAATTAAAACACAACAAAATGACACAATTAAGAAACAAAGTACAATTGATCGGACATGTAGGAAATACACCCGAGATTAAAAGTTTACCAAATGGAAATACAAAAGCATCTATTCGTTTAGCCACCAATGAAACCTATAAAAACAATAAAGGGGAAAAAGTGACCGAAACACAATGGCATTCACTCGTAGTTTGGGGAAAACAAACTGAAATAGTAGAAAAATTTGTTCACAAAGGTTCTGAAATCTGCATCGATGGAAAATTGAATCATCGTTCGTATGAAGATAAAGATGGCACAACTAAATACATTACAGAAGTGGTGGTAAATGATATCTTACTACTCGACAAAAAGAAAGACTAATATTTAGTTCACCTCAACAAAAAACCCTGACTTCAATATTGGGGTTTTTCTATTTAAGAATTTTCTTGGTAATACCTATCTACTCTTTCTAATAAAGCATTTTTATCCTTTTCATCAAGGAAAGTAGATTCAAAAGCGTTTCTAGTGAGTTTATAAATTTCTTGTTTGGAAAGATTTAATGCTTCTTGTAAGGCAAAATAATTATCATTCATATATCCGCCAAAATAAGCAGGGTCATCAGAATTGATAGTTGCTTTCAATCCTTTGTTCAACATTTCACGAATGGGATGATCTTTCATATCCTTTACTACACAAAGTTTGAGATTAGAAAGCGGACAAACGGTTAGAGGCATTTTCAATTCTACTAATTTTTTTACTAATGCCTCATCTTCTAATGAACGATTTCCATGATCTATTCTCGAAACATTTAAAAGATTCAAAGCTTCATGTACATAATCAGAAGGCCCTTCTTCACCAGCATGAGCAACTGTTAGAAATCCATATGATTTGGCTTTTTCAAAAACCCGCTGAAATTTAGAAGGCGGATTTCCTAATTCAGAAGAATCTAAACCAACCGCTGAAATATATTTTTTAAATGGAATTGATTCTTCTAGTGTTTTAAAAGCAGACTCTTCATCTAAATGTCGTAGAAATGACATAATCAAAATTGAACTTACACCTAGATTCTTTTTTCCATCTTCCAAAGCACGATTAATTCCATTGATTACTTTTTCAAACGCCACTCCTCTATCGGTATGTGTTTGTGGATCAAAAAATATTTCGACATGAATTACATTTTCTGAATGAACTTTTTCGATATAAGCCATCGTCAAATCATAAAAATCAACCTCTTCTAACAAAACGCCTGCTCCTTCATAATAAATATCAAGAAACTCTTGAAGATTATTAAATTGATAAGCGTTTCTAATTTCTTCAACTGAATTAAAACGTATTTTTTTATTGTTCCGTTTGGCAATTTCAAACATCAATTCAGGTTCGAATGTTCCTTCGATGTGAAGATGAAGTTCCGTTTTTGGGATTCCTTGGATAAATTCTCTCATCCAACAAAAGTACATCAATAAAACAAAAAACCCTGACGAAAATTCTTTAGTCAGGGTATCAACATTCAATCAAACTATTAAACTATAAAAACCTGGTTGAAGATTTTTTACCATAAGAACTGCTGTTTGGATAAACGAATTTGAAACACATTTCAATTCCGCCTTTTCCATTGCTCGCTTCTCTTAAAGGAGAAATATTATAATCATAAGCAAATCCGATGGTATAACCAGACATTTGTAATAAAGTTGTAAAAACCATCGCATCACCCGTTCTGAACCAAGTTCCTAATGATAAACTTGCTCCTTTGATGATTCCTGTATAGCGTGAATCTTCAATTAAACGATATCTGATATTCGTTCCAAGCATTAATTCTTGGGCCGTTCCTTGTCTGGCAAACATTACACCTGGAGCAAATGAAATTCTAGAATTTGGAATTCCAATTAAACCATTAGCATGAAAAAGATATTTTCTATAAAGCAAATCAGTTGCAGAACCATAAAACGACATATCAGGTGAATGCACATGCATTACTGAAAATCCAACATTGGCAGCCATATGATCATTTCCTGAAGAATATTTTTCTCCTTTTTGGAAGGTATAAACAACTCCCGTTCCTAAATCAAAAAAGCTTTTAGCAAAATCACCTACCGAAGCTTCTCCTGCTAGTAAGGTGGAATTATAGGACATTCCATCATATTGATTTCCCCAGGTTAGAGCACTTGAAGTCATTGATCGTTGAGCATAACCTCCCATTAAACCTAAACCAATGGTATGTTCATCGGCTAATTTTAAATGATAGGCTAATGATAAATTGGCTTGTGTAATTCCCATTTGAGAATCACCAGCTTTATCATTGAAAAAATTCAAACCACCAGCTAGATAACCATTTCCTACTTTTGATATTCTCATATCATAAGAACCTGCCATGGTTTTGAATTGTGTAGTGACACTTTTCCATTGATTACGATAATTCAAATTCACACGAATTTCATCATCTGCACCGGCATTGGCCGGGTTAAGAGTCAACGGAGAATAATTGAACATCGAGAAATGGATGTCCTGAGAGAAAACTAACGAACACGAAAGTAATCCAGCTATAAAGGCAATTTTTTTCTTCATATTCATTTTATCTTACAAGTGTGATATTTCCTTTTAATTCTACAACCTCTCCATTATCCAAAGTGGCTATTAGATAATAAGCGAAAACAGCCGAATTCATTTGTTTTCCTTTGTAAACACCATCCCAACATCGACTGTTGTCGGTGGTTTCAAAAACCATTTCACCCCAACGGTCAAACATTTGGAAGGTTAAATTCATAATACATCCTCCGTAAACACAAAGTTCTTCATTGTTACCATCATTATTGGGAGAAAATGCTGTTGGCACCCATAATTCCCCACACGGATCTTCTACAAATACTGTAACAGAATCTGCACCTACACAACCATTCGCATCTGTACCTGTAACATAATAAGTGGTAGTTTGAGAAGGATTAGCTGTTGGATTAGAACAATTCGTACAACTTAAACTATCTGATGGTGTCCATACATAAACAATTCCTCCTGTTGCCACTAAAGTGGTAGAAGTTCCGCTTACAATTACCACATCAGCACCTGCATCAATATTAGCTGCAATAACAGTAGAAACTGTTGTTGAAGTTGTTCCTGTACATCCATTTCCATCGGTAATAATTACATTATACGTTGATGGAGCAAGATTACTGATGGTGCTTGTTGTTCCGTTATTCGACCATAAATAAGAATAATTTCCATCTCCACCAGAAGCGACTATAGTTGCTGTGCCTGTATTAGATGAACAACTGGAATTTGTAGAGGTTGCAACGCCAGTTACTGCTGTAGGTTCAGCAATAGTTACTGTAACTGTTGATGAACATCCTGAAGCATCTGTTACTGTTGCAATATATGATCCACCTGCAAGATTAGTAGCAGTTACACCTGTTTGAATAGGAACCGTATTCCAAGAATAAGTTAATGTTCCATTTCCACCCGAACCAGCAACAGTAGCTGTTCCGTCCGTATCACCATTACAATCTAAATCCACTTGTGAAACAATACTTATTGTTGGTGCACCCACATTATTTACCGATTCATTGACGTTAGCCGTACATCCATTAGCATCTGTTACCGTTACTGTATAATTTCCAGCAGGAACACCAGAAGCATTTGCTGTATTTTGAACAGGGGTTGTATTCCAAGAATAAGTTAATGTGCCAGTACCACCACTTCCATTTGCACCAAGAGTTCCATCAGAAGCTCCACATGTTGCATCGGTAGAAGAAGAAGTAACAGCAATGGCTGTTGGGTTTGTTAAAGTTACGGTGGCAGTAGCAGCACATGAATTTGCATCTGTTACGGTAACCGTATATAGAATTCCACCAGACAAGCCAGTACCTATTGCTGAAGATCCCCCAGAAGGCGACCAACTATAGGTTATCGTTCCTGATCCTCCAGTAACCGTTGCTGTTGCTGTTCCATTTGTTCCATTATTACAAAGTGGATTTACAGGATTGATTATAGATGCTGAAATTCCTCCAGTACTTGTTATAATAACATTTAAAGTAGTTGAACATCCCAATGCATCAGTTGCTGTGACCATATAAGGTCCTGCTGCTAATCCAGAAGCTGTTGCTCCAGTTTGGATTGGAGATGTGTTCCAAGAGTAGGTTATGGTTCCTGAACCTCCTCCACCACTCACCGTTACAGCCCCATTATTAGATCCACAGGAAGCGGGAGTTAAACTGGATTGTGTTAAAGTTAATGCAGGATTACCTGTGATGATCACTGTTGTTGTTCCTGCACAACCTCCATTATCGGTGACATTTAAAGTATAAGTTCCTGCCGCAAGATTAGTGAAAGCTTGCGAGCCAGCAATATTGTTAAATGTTGCCACAGTATTTCCGCCTAAAATTAATACGTAATCATACGGCCCAGTTCCACCAGAAGATGATACGCTGAAACTTCCAGTTGATTGACCAAAACAATTCACATTTACTTGAGATGAAGTGGTAACGGTAATGGTAGGACATGCAGTACATGCAGGTAATGATCCAGTACTATTTATTGTAAATGTTTGTCCACTAAAATCTTCAATGATGATTGGGAAATTAGTTCCAGGAGTTGCATTTGTACCAGTAGATAAATACTGATATCCAGCTGTAGTATTACAATTTGAAACAAACAAAATTCCATCCATACATGAATTAAATAAAGGTTGCCAAGTATAACTTGAATTGCAAGAAGCACATTGTGCTTGGGTCGTAATTGGTGTTGTGGTGGCCGGTAAAAATTCTGACCAGTCATAAGGAGCAGTTCCACCAGAAACGGTCATTGTTCCATTAGATTCTAAACAAACAGAAAGAGGAGTACAATTGTTTACGTATACATTCACTGTTTCTGATCCACATGAAATCGTATAGGTAATGGTATATGCACCTATTCCAGCAACTGAAGGAGAAAAAACTCCCGTTGTTGCATTAATACAAGAACCACAAGAAGCACTCCAAGTTCCACCAGAATTTATTGCTGTTATTGAAGTTGGGCCATCAGTAGGACAAAACATGGGCGGAGCACAAATGGTTGCATCACAACAAACAGTTGCTTGAGGTGTACAAGCTGCCACTGCAAAAGTTTGAACAGAACCAGTTCTTGAAGCAGACCCAGAGTTTCCTGTAGAACCTGCTGCAATAACTTCTCCATTGGTATTCACCGTTACATCATAAACATTAAAGGCGGTTGCAAAAGATCCATTGGCAACTAATGCTTGAGTGAATTTATATACTCCATTGGTGGAACCTACGAAAATATTTCCGCAATCATCAATATCAATACCACTACAAGTTACTTGATTTCTTCCGAAAGTAGCTACAAAACCTCCACCAGGAATAGCAACCGTTTGTAAAATTGCACCCGAATTAAAATCTATTTTTTGTAGTTGGTTTCCTCTATGAACAAAAATAAATCCGCCATAATATTTTATTGCCATAATACCCGAATTATCGTATCTCCAGTTTTCAGCTTTATAACTTAAAGCGTAGTTATGAGAAAACAAAGTTGGCGTTGCATTTCCTGCAGTTGAACATCCAGTTAAAGATTGGTGAATATACCCTAAGGAGTCATGAGTCATATAATAATATTTACCATTTCCACAGGCAGTAATGGCTCTTACTTCTTGTGTTGGGAATAATTCACCACCTGTTACCTGCACATCATTGGTAACATTTCCTGTATTCATATCTACATTATAGATATAAGGTAGTGGAGGTAAAAATCCGCCCGTTCCTCCAATTACTAAAATAGTTTGATCACAATTAAAAGCAATATTCCAAAATTCGGTGCTAGTAAAAATACCTCCGGGATTGGTATTATTCCAAACCACACCACCAGATGTATTTATTTTTTGAATTTGAGCAACAGAACCTGCCGTTACATATGAATTACCAGCGTTATCTGTAGCAAATGTTCCTAACCATAATGAAGTATCATAAGGAGTAACATGTGTCCATTGAAGTGTTCCAGTGGGATTATACTTTTTCAATTCCATATTATCTACTCCTCCAATAATGTAAACATTTCCTGCCCCGTCACGTTCACATTCCCAAACACAATCCCAGTTTGTATTAAAAGCTGGAGACTGAATCCATGGATCGATAATGATGGTTTGATTTTTATCATGTTTTCCCAATGAAAAAGTGATTATATTATCCTTCAATTCATATTTAGATTCAATTACTGATTTCGTGTTATTCTTATAAAACGTTAAAGGTGCATGATCAATAATATCGCCTAATTTAGAATTAGTGTGAATGGTTCCGTCTGCATTTAATGTTGAATTTTTAGAATATTGCAATTTCACATCAGCAATATTAGCACCGGGATGAAGTACTAATGAATATTTCAAACCACCCAATGCATGCAATTCATAAACTACATCAATATTTGAATAGATATTTTTATAGGTTACTTTATTATAAGAAGGTAAATTATATAAATATTTTATCTCTTTATTTTCACTGTAATATTGGTAATTATGATAAAATGAATTTTTTTCTTCCGCAATTATTTGAACATTTTCATTGGCACCTATCCATTTCATCTGCAAGATATCATGAGTGATAATTCTTCTTTGCCCTTCCTTTTCAAATGCTTCAAATTCTGCTTGCGTTGCAAAACCTTTCGCTTTTCTTTGCTTTCTTGCTGCTTTTTCTTCATCTGTTTTTTCTCTTTTATCAGCATTAGTATATTCTAAAACTACTCCTGATGAGGTAAAAAAGAAATTTTCATTATTTCCGTCAAAAGAATATTTCACATCGCTATTAAAATCTTCAGTTGTTTTTATTGAAAACTGTCCTTTATTTTCAATAAAAGCTTTACTGTCGGATGAATTGGCAGTCCAACCACCCGTACTTTGGGAAAATAAAGAAATGGAAAATAAGAATGTGGAGGTGAAAAGAAATGTAAACTTAAATTTCATAACTGTAAATTTTATTGGTCAAATTTACACTAATATGTCTTATTTGGTTGATGGTTCAGCCACTCAAAGTACCAATAACTAAATTTACAACAAAAGGCAAGATACTTGTTAAATAACACTAAAAGATTGGCTATAAAAACTTCACCTCTATATTTTGTTTAAAGGTGTGTTGTTGCTCTGGGCATTATAACTTTCGATTTGATTGGTATATTCATTTTTTTTCGCTGCGTTTTTTAAAATTTCAAAAAAATAGCATTAAGGCTATTTTAACTTAGATATTTCAAAAATAACAATTAGGATAAGATTTAAATTTTATTTTTAGAAATGTTCTGTTTTTTTAAAACTAGCTCTACCTTTGCACCTATTGCATGCAAGCCGTTATTTATTATATCAGTCTCCCATTCATCTATATTATATCGGTGTTGCCCTTCCCTATTCTCTATTTAATTTCAGATCTATTTTATATCCTTATGTATCACGTTATAGGATACAGAAGAAAAGTGGTGATGCAAAATCTTAGGAATAGCTTCCCAGAGAAAAACCAGAAAGAATTGACTAAATTGGAAAAACAATTTTATCATTACCTATGTGATTTATTCTTAGAAACCTTTAAAACACTCACCATTTCTCCTAAAAAAATGGATAAACATTGTCACCCTACAGAAAAAGCTATTCAAATTTTTAAAAAATTAGCTGATGAAAATAGAAATAGTATCATTGTAATGGGGCATTATGGAAATTGGGAATGGGGAGGCAGTGCTTTTAGTTTTCATTGTAAACAACAACTTTATGTGATTTATCATCCATTAGCAAATAAATATTTTAATGGTCTTATTATTAAAATGCGCAAGAGATTCGGTACCGACTTAATTAAAATGAAAGAAACTTTTAAGGATATGTATTCTCGTAAAGAAGAATTAAACACCACTGCTTTTATTGCTGACCAAACTCCATCGCCCGAAAAAGCCTATTGGACTACCTTTTTGAATCAAGATACTGCAGTTTTTCAAGGAGTCGAAAAAATATCACAAAAATTAAACTATCCTGTTGTTTATATCTCGATTAAACGACTCGACAGAGGACACTATGTGGTTGATGCTGATATGCTTTTTGAAAACCCGAAAGACACAGCAGAAAACGAAATTTTAGAGGCATTTACAAAACGTTTGGAGGCCGACATTAAGAATCAGCCTGAAATTTGGGTTTGGAGTCATAAAAGATGGAAACATAAAAGACCAATAATTAATTAATTTTGTCCTACATTATGCTTAGTGGAAAAGAACTCATATTAGCAACCAGACCTTTTGCTC
The DNA here is from genome assembly GCA_945865695.1 of Chryseobacterium gleum. Lineage (GTDB taxonomy): Bacteria > Bacteroidota > Bacteroidia > Flavobacteriales_D > UBA2798 > CAMBFX01. The sequence goes on from CAMBFX010000018.1 coordinate 27,569, forward strand.
AAGAAAACAGATTTTTGAGTTGGTGGTATACTTTAAGCACCTTTTCTCTTCTTATCGCAACTAATTTCTTAATATTTTATCTAGAGTCATTTTATCTGAAAATATTATTCGCAATTATTACTGCTCTTCTCAATTCTAGATTTTTTGTTATTTATCATGATCATCAACATAAAGCCATTCTCAACAAATCCTTTTTTGCAGATGCCATTTTCACTCTTTTCGGTTGGTATTTATTAGCCACACCAAGTATATGGAAACGATCACATGATTATCACCATAAACACAATAGTAAACTCTTTAGTGCCAATATTGGATCTTATCCGATTGTTTCAAAGAAAAAATACATGTCGCTAACTTTAAAAGAAAAAAGAATGTATCTCGCCACACGAAATCCATACATAATTGGCTTAGGCTATTTAAGTATGTTCATGTTTGGTATGTGTATAAATTCATTTCTCAGTAATCCACGAAAACATTTGGATTCATTATTCGCTTTAATTCTTCATTTTGCAGTAAGTGGATTAATCATTTATTATTTTGGTTGGATGCAATGGGTTTATACTATTATTATTCCTTTTACACTTACTTGTGCATTTGGCGCCTACCTTTTTTATGCCCAGCATAACTTTCCAGGAGTATGGTTTTCTGAAAATAAAGATTGGAAATATGAGGCCGCAGCCTTAAATTCTTCCAGTTTTATGGTGATGAGTCCAATCATGAATTGGTTTACTGCCAATATTGGCTATCATCATATCCATCATCTTAATTCGCGAATTCCATTTTATCGATTACCCGAAGTTATGGCTCATTTCCCTGAATTGCAACAAGCTAAACGAACTTCTTTAAGTCTAAAAGATATGCGAGCCTGTCTTCGCCTTAAGGTTTGGGATCCAGAATTGAACCGAATGGTGGGATTTGAACATTTGCGTTCGTCCAATTAGTTGAAAATTAATGATAATCAGTTACCGAAAATCAAATCCCGCATGGCGAACTTTTTCTATTTTTACCGCTTAACTGACGTAAATGACGGTGTCCGAAATAAAAGAAACGGTTAATTCTATTTTCAAGGGATATCTTGAACAACAAAGCCACAGAAAAACGCCTGAACGCTTCGCCATACTTAATGAAATTTACGATTACCCTGGTCATTTTGATATTGAATCGCTTTATGTGAAAATGAAAAATAAAAAGTATCGTGTAAGTAGAGCAACACTTTACAATACAATCGAACTTTTACTTTCGTGTGATTTAGTTAGAAAACATCAGTTTGGTAAAAACTTAGCGCAATTTGAAAAATCATATAGCAATAAACAACATGATCATGTTATTTGTACAGATACAGGTGAAGTTTTAGAATTTTGTGACCCCAGAATACAACATATTAAAAAATCAATTGAAGAACATTTCGGAGTAAAAATACTTCATCATACATTATATTTTTATGCAGTAAAAGATAGTGCATCAAAGGTCAATAATTTAGAAAGTAAAAAAACTACAATTCGTAAATAATGGAATTTTCATTTAACATCGAAAACAAAACTAGTCATGCCATCATTCACCTTAAGGGAATGATGATGGATAAATCTCATTCGGCCCCCATGCTTGCTGAGGTAGATGTATTGGTAAAAAATGGAACTAATCGTTTTGTTATTAATCTAGCTGCTATGGATTATATGAATAGTTCGGGGCTTAATACTTTGGTTAATATTCTTACCAAAGCAAGAACAAAAGGTGGCGAAGTAGTTATCGCACATCTTTCAGAAAAAGTGAAACAGTTGTTTTTAATAACAAAACTAAATACACTTTTTACTATCACTGATTCCGTCGATGAGGCAGAGAATAAATTAGCCTAAAAAAATTAGAAAA
>CAMBFX010000019.1 GCA_945865695.1 Chryseobacterium gleum
ATTTGAATTTATATGAAAAATCTTTTTTAAACGGGTTCAATCATTTTTATGGCAAGCCAAATGGTTATGTGATGCTCGCTTTATTGCCTTCTTATTTAGAGCGTGAAGGAAGTTCATTAATTTACATGACCGAAAAATTAATTCAACTCACCGAAAAAAAAGAAAGCGGATTTTTTTTAAATGAAATGGAATCACTTTTTGAATTATTAAAAAAAATAGAAAATGAAAAACAAAAAATAATTCTTTTAGGTGTAAGTTTTGCCTTACTAGATTTTTGCGAAAAATATTCTATTAATTTAAAAAATATAATAGTGATGGAAACGGGAGGAATGAAAGGAAGAAGAAAAGAAATCACGAGAACTGAATTACACTCCATCTATAAAAAATCATTAGGAATAGAAAATGTACATTCTGAATATGGAATGACAGAATTATTATCACAAGCTTATTCAAAAGGAGAAGGAAAATTTATTTGTCCGCCTTGGATGAAAATAGTGATTAGTAATTTAAATGATCCTCGCGAATTTTTACCCAACGGAAAAGCAGGAAGAATAAATATCATTGATTTAGCCAATATAGATTCGTGTGCATTTATCTCTACCGATGATATGGGGAAAATAAATGAGGATGGAAGTTTTGAGATTTCTGGAAGGATTGACCAAAGCGATGTGCGAGGATGTAATTTGTTGTTGTGAATATAAGGCTGAGCCTAAAATTAATCTGTTTTTAAAATTTCTTAATACTATTAAAATATCTAGTTAATATCAAATCCTGTCATTTGATTCTAAATATTAAATTATGAAAGGAAATATAGTAATTGTGGATGACGATCCAGATATTATCACGTTACTTACTTATTCATTTTCAAAAAATGGAAATACTATTTATGCATTTGAATCCTCCAAAGATGCCTTTAATCATATTGCCATAAATAAACCTGATCTTATTATTAGTGATTGGATGATGCCCGACTTAGACGGAATACAACTATGTAGATTAATTACTATTGACCCAATTTTAAAAACCATTCCGTTTATTTTTCTCACTTGTAAAGATGATAATAAAGACAAAGAAATGGCTTGGGAAGCTGGAGCCACTGAATTTGTTACCAAGCCTGTAAAAATTAAAGACCTATTAGAAAAGGTTAAACAAATTTTAGGAAGAGAAAAATTACCCTATTAAAAAACTATAGTTGAATTCCAACTATACAAACATCATCTTGCTGAGGATTTTCTAATTTCCATGTATCAAATTCCGATTTCATCAACTTTAATTGTTCTGCCATTTCATATTTATAAATGGAAAAAATAAAATTATGCAGATTGGAAGATTTATACTTTTTATTTCTCGGTCCACCCATTTGATCTTGCATTCCGTCTGAACCAAGATAAATTCTATCTCCTTCTTTATAAGAAATTGAAATTGATTTGAAACTTCTATCTTTTTCAACCTGCCATCCACCAATTGGGTAAGAGCTACCTTTCATTACATTTGAATTTCCTTCAGAAGAAATATACATCATTTTTCGATTGGCTGATGAATAAAATATTTTTTTATTTGCTTCATCAATACAACAAAGTGAAATATCCACCCAATCATTATTAAAATTATCATCGTTTACATGACTAAAACTTTCAATGAATTTATTATCGAGTTCAATTAATATTTTATTTGTTTTCTTTATTCCCTTATTCATGATTACATATTCAAGAATATTTCCTGCCAAAACAGATAATAATGCAGCTGAAATTCCATGCCCAGTGCAATCGCCTACTGCAATATATTTCAAATTGTCTTTTTGACCTATCCAATAAAAATCTCCCGAAACGTAGTTCTGTGGTTGGTAAAAAACAAATGAATCTTTAAATATCCTTTTAAAATGTCTTTCTTTAGGTAGTAATGCTTGCTGAATAATTTCAGCATAACGTAACCCATCTTTCAAATCAGTAAATTCTTGCGACACAATTTCCTCCTTCAGATCAAACATAGATTAATTTATTTTATTTTTCTCGTTGATTTTTATTTGTGATTCTGTTAATGGAAAATATCCGTAATTCCACAATTCATTTTGCGTATCATCGCTTAAAAGATAATCTTTGAATTTTTTCAATAATCCTTGAGGCAGTCCATCAAAATACAAATAAAGCGGACGACTAAAATAATATTCACCATTCTGCACTTTACCAATTTCATAAGGAGAAATTGATGCTGCGTAATCTGTAAAAATATTGATTGCCCAAACATCCGATACCGGTTTGCCTATGGTGGAAACAATTGTACCTAAACTTAAATAGCCAATACTTCCTTTACGTTTTTTTACTTCTTCATACACTTCGGTTCCATGCTCAAGCTCGAGAATTTCATTACTCCAATTGCTTAAATGTAATTTATTAAAAATATACCCATTAGTTCCCGAATGTTCATTTCTGCCTATTAAAACTACGGGCATATCCGTTCCTCCCAAGTCTTTCCAATTTTTAATTTCACCAGCAAATATCATTCTTAGTTGTTCTGGCGATAAACTATCCACCCCATTCATCGGATGTGAAATAAAAGCAACTGCATCTAATGCAAAGATTAAAGGTTTTGCATCTACTCCTTCTTGTAAAGCCCATTCTTTTTCTTCTGGATTGAGTTCTCTAGAAGAAGTGGCAATATTAATTTCTCTATTAATTAAAGCTTCAATTCCTTTACCAGATCCTGCTCCCGACAATCTAAATTTAACCCCGTTTTCTTTTTTAGAAAATTGATTTAATAATTCATTCATTAATTCATATTCCGAATCTGAGCCTTTAATAATTAACTCGTTGGAATTAACTTTATTTCTTATTGGTTCTTCTTCTTTTTCGGAACATGCTCCTATCATAAACACTTCAAAAATGAGTGATATCAAAATCATGACATACAATCTATCTTTCATAATTAATTTCTAATTAGAGTTAAATTTCCCTTAATAATTTCAAATTCTGTATTAGAATAGGATACGTTTAAAATAAAATAATAAGTTCCATCGGGAACAGGTTTATTTTCAAAATTACCATCCCAAGAATTCTGTATAGCATCAGAACTAAAAAGCAGCTGACCCCAACGATTATAGATAGCTATATTAAATTTGTCTATGCCGTTACCACTAACTTGAAATAAATTATTGGTAGCATCACCATTTGGTGTAAAAATATTAGGCACATAAATAGAATGCGGATCATAAAGTGTTATCATTTGAATGGAAGTATCTACACATCCATTTAAATCGGTTACCATTAATTGAATCATACAATAACCACTTGAATCGAAATTAAATTGAGGTTCAAACAAAATACTGTTTTCATTTTCACAAGTCATCCATTCATAAGTTAATCCTACTCCAGTGCTTTGATTAATTATGTCAACTTCTGCCGGAATAGTTCCTGTGCTTGGGTTGGCTATAAAACTCGCATTCGGACCGGATGTAAAATTTATAATTACAGTGTCTGAATCTGAACAACCATTTACGTCAGTAACTGACAGGATATAAATTCCAGGAGTGGTAATAGTTGGTGTTGGAGTTTGAATTCCGTTAGAAATATTTCCACTATTTATTTCCCATTCGTAGGTAATAGAATTTCCAGTTGAATTGGCTCCATTCAAATTCATGGGTGAAAAATCACAGAAAAAAGATTGGTCTACTCCAGCATTGGCTGTTGGTAATGGATTTACTATAATGTTAATTGTAGCATCAGTGATACAACTATTATTAAAACTATAAGTAATCTGATGGTTTCCTGCTCCACTTGTTGACGGATTAAAAGTTCCCGTTGTTGAATTGGTAATACCCGTTCCCGACCAAATACCGCCGCTCGGTGTACCCACTAAATTAAAAGCAGATTGATTCTCACAAACCGAAATAACATTATTAATTGTTGCCACTGTTGGATTAATCACCGAGACATTAACCTGAGCGGAATCTGTACACCCATTCAATTCAACGATCACCGTATACATTCCATTTGCTAAAACTCCAGCATTTAAAATTTCTTGGTTATTTCCATTGGCAGAATAAGAATTTGGTCCTGACCAAGAAAATAAATTTGCCCCTATTGAATTAGCAAAAAGTAAAATGGTGTCTCCAATACAAATAGGAGAATTAGACGACACATTAATAATGGGTAAAGGATTGATATCAACCAAAACATCAACTGGAGAGGAAATACAAGTTCCGGATTGAATGACTAAAGTATAATTTCCTTCATCAGCAATAGCAGCATTTATAATTTCTGGATTTTGTTGAGATGATGAAAAACCATTCGGACCTGTCCATTGATAGGTTGCTCCACTTGTAGCATTTCCAAATAGAAAAACAGTATCCCCAAAACAAACAGGCGAATTAGAAATTGGAACCGCTATAGGTAATGGATTAATTTCAACAAAAACATCTACTGGTGAGGAATTACAAGCACCTGTTTGAATAACTAAAGTATAATTTCCTTCATCAGCAATAGTAGCATTTAAAATTTCTGGATTCTGTTGAGAAGAAGAAAATCCATTTGGACCTATCCATTGGTAAGTTGCTCCAATGATAGAATTTCCAAATAGAAAAATACTTTCACCTTCACAAATTGGACTAATCGTGGTTGGTGTTGCTATTGGATTTATTCCATTATTAGAAATAATTACTGTTGCAGAATCAGCACAACCAATTAATGAAGTTGCCACTACATGATAGGTTCCTGCACAGAGCCCAGAGATTGAAAAACCAGTTCCAATGGAATTTACATAACCATTATCAAACCATTCGTAATCATAGCCAGGAATAGAACCAGAAGCATTTGCTTCAGCTGTGCCATTACAAATACATCCGGCGTCGACAGAAGTTGCATTTACTATTATAGGCGTTATGATGGAACAATTATTATTAAACTGCCCGATAAAATTTTGATTTAATAAATTATTGGGGGAACCAGGTGTTTGTTCATTTATTCCACAAGAAGTAGGGTCTGTGCAGCCCTCACCCCAATTCGATTGCAAGTTTGGATCACCATCATTGAAATACCAAACGTTATCCGTACCCGAGCTTCCACTCAAAAAATAAATTAAATTATTTGCATTGCAAGATGCCCAGCATAATGAAAAAACTTCACAACCATTTAAATCTACGATACGCGCACAGTCACCCGTGTTGGCTAATAAAGTAGAAGCCCAGTTTCCCCCCGGAATCCAACCTGAAGGAGGGTAGGAACAAGCTAAGGCACCGGGAGTGGTGATGTTTGTTTCAAAGAAACTGGTATTGCTGATAGGTGCGATAATTTTACAATTTCCATCGCTCAAAGAAAGATCTTGGGCGGGAATACTGGCATTAATATCTGCATCATTATAGATTAAAATAATGGTTCCTAATGGAACGCAAGCCCAAATTGGATCTTGTGAAAATCTATTGGCACCTGCGGCCACACCACCACCACCGTGGTAACCCGAATTATCGTCTATAATCCATCCACGAATGTCTATACATGGCGGAGCTGTATTCGTGCAATTATAAACTACAGCATTATCCACCACTACTAATTCGATGTACTCCTTGTTCCCTGAAGGCCCATTGGAAACTTCATTAATAATGAGGGTTTGAGAATATAAGTTGGTAAATAAAGAAAATAAAAAGAACAGACATAAAAATATCTGTTTTTTAATGCCAGGGAATAAACTCATTTTTCATAGAAAGAAGTTTGAATCAGTGACGGTTTCGGTTAAACAATTTTTGTTTACTTCGAGGAAGATCGGCATCTGATTTTATAATACAAAGGTATAGTATTTTTTCATGAGTATCTTACGCTCAAATTATGATAAAATGAACATTTAGGTTTTGATGTCAATGGAATGAAAATAAAATTAAAAATAATGATTAGATTAATGATTAAAATTTATCGCTTGAGCATTCAAATTAAACGACATTTATAACTAGTTCTAGTAAATTTTAACATACGAGATTATTTAACAGAGAATTAAACTCGCCAAATATTCTCCTAATAATAAAAAGATTTTACCTTAATATTCAAATGGTACTTTTGATTCAAAATAATTTTGATGGAAACTTTGTTACTGAAAAAGCATTTGGTGTTGATAAGAGTAATCGTTTTAATTGTTACTTTATTAATTTTGAAAAGTCAACACCTGTTGAATTGAAAATATTAATGAATTAAAAATTCTTATCTATATATTTTTCTTATACTATTATCATCTAAAACTTGAATAATAATTCCTTTAGAAAATTCATCCGCTTCTTGTCCTAATAAAGTATATTCTTTTATAATTTTTGCTTTTGAGAAGTTAACCGATTCGATTTTCAATTCTTTGCTTTCTCCATTAAAATCAGTTTGACTTAATTTATAAAACGATTCTCCTTCAAAGGGAGATGAATCAAATAATGTATATAAATGCGATTGATTTGAATTTCCTTGTCCCGACATAATATATAATACTTCCCATTCCACACCATCCTTTGATTTCTCAATAGTGAAATAAGCATTATTTGTTTCTGTGTAAGTCGTCCAATCTAATTTGACTTGCTTATCTTCGGTGGAGGCAGAGAATGCTGTGAGTTCAACTGGAAGAGTTGTCAAACACGGGCCACAAGGAATTCCAATAGTATAAGTAATAATTTCATCTGCTCTGTTTGCTTTTCCTGAAACAACAATGGTTCCAGGGCCAGCCAAAGTATAACTATCATTTAAAGTAGCATTTGCTCCTCCTTGTTGAAAAGCTTTAGCTCCGGCTGAAATATCCACTTTTAAAACATCACAAGTCGAGCAACTACCATCCGCACCAGAAGCAGAACAAGAAGACCTTATTCTCATTGTAGCTGAAACAGTAAAAGTGCATCCAGATGGAACAATTATAGTAGTTGACATATTTTGATATCCAGCTGTGCAATTACTTGTAACTCCGGCACCACAATTAACTCCACCAAATTGAGATAAATTACAATTAGCTAGACATCCACAACCGGCACCAGAAACAGCAATCGATCCTGTAGGTGAAGTCAGAATGGGATCATCAGTAATATTAAAAAGACAAGAAAGATCATTCCATGATTGTCCTGTTGTAGAGGTCCAATTTCCATTCGATAAAAGCAGTGAAGTTAAAGCTGCCTTAGTTCCTGAAAAACCAGCATTACAATTGTAATGCCATTGGTCTTGGGTTGATGCCATCAAAATAGCAGAAGTAGCTAAACTCAAGTTATCTGGCAAAGCTGTGTTATTTTTAGTTGCACATGTTGCGTTTGCAAATGCACCAGAATGTTTTAATGCGGAAACGAAGGTAGGTGCTGCATGAGTACCTTGAAGGATGAAAAGATTATCTCCTTCATCATTCAGGCCGTAATTGGTTCCAAATGTACTGGATGTTCCAAAATCAACCTTGGTTATAGACCCACCTGAACAAGTTGCAACACCACCAGAATTATCCAAATCAATATAAAAAACACTACCTGCCATTATTGGCACATTGCAAGTAATCTGTGTAGCAAATTCATCATTGGTGCATACCCATGAATCCGAACTGTTGTTCCAATTATTATCTGTAATAACAAATACGGTATTACACTCCAAACTTCTTAACGTAACCAACTTTACACAATCGTTACCAACTTCATCATCGGCACTTGTTTTGAATCCCACAAATAGAATATCACCAGGTACTAGCACAGTTTGAGAAAATAATTTTATCGTAGATACACTGCAAAGAATCAAAATCAACATTAACCTTTTCATAGCCATTTATTTTTCACAAAAGTATTTTATAGCCATGTATTTAAAGGAAACAGAAAATTATGAATTGCTCAGATTTAGGTTTACTAAATACTTCGAGAATGAAGTTTAAATGAATTTAGATTACCTGATTTTGATTAACACACGCAACATGAAATTCACATTCACCTGATTTCACCAATAATTTCAACTCACTTTTATTGATTTGCTAATAATACACTAACATGACTAGAAAAGTGTTATTATAACTTTAAATTATGAAAAATATTCTGTTTTTAGTTTTACTTTTTATTTCTTTTAATTGTAAATCACAAAGTGTTAATCCTTTAGTTGTTACAAATATGCCGGGAATAATCAATGAATCGAGTGGACTTGAAAAAACAGGTTCCAATTTTTTCTGGTCGCATAATGATAGCGGAGGACAACCGGAAATTTATGGATTTGATTCCAGTGGAACATTATTGAAAACGATTGATGTGACCAATGCTTCCAATTTTGATTGGGAAGAAATTGCCCAAGGAGATAATGGAGAATTTTACATTGGTGATTTTGGTAATAATAGTAATAACCGTTCTGTAGCCAATGGAAATCCACTAAGAATATATATCATTTCGGATCCTGATTTATTAGGAACCACTACAACCGCTGGAATTTTGCAATTTGAATATGAGGATAGAAATTTTTCTGCCTCAGGCAGCAATCATAATTTTGATATGGAAGGATTCTTTTATTTTAATGACTCCTTACATTTATTTACAAAAAACAGAACAAGTCCCAATAATGGATGGATTAAACATTATAAATTACCCGCATTTGCAGGCACACATCAAGCCGTTTTAGTTGACAGTTTCAATAATGGTGGAACAAGAATTACAGCGGCAGATATTAGTCCAGATAAAAAAACAATTATCTTAATTGGTAATAATATTGTTCATCTTTTTTCTTGCTTTACAGGTTCCAAATTTTTATCCACTTCTTTTGTAAAAACATTTTCTATGCCCAACACTCAGAAAGAAGCTGTTGTTTTTGGAAATAATAAATTAGCTTACTTAACAGATGAAGGAGGAAATTTGTATCGCCTCGGTTTGTATACTCATATTGATAATGCATTAGCACTTACTGGAAGTGATGATACCATTTGTTTTGGATCCAATAACGGACAATTAACAGTTAGTTCAACAGGCGGAACATCACCCTATTCGTATTTGTGGTCAAATGGAAATACAACCTCAAACAACAATAATTTACTTCCAGGCAATTTTAGTTTGACATTAATAGACAATCATGGTTGCCAATTAGATTCGAATTTTATAGTTTATGAATCAGATGAAATCTTATTTACTTCAATTACAGATTCAACTTGTTTTAATTCTTCTATCGGTACTATTGAAATAACCGAAACCGGCACAACATCACCCTATACCTATTTATGGTCAAATGGTAATACCTCAAATTCACCTGATAATTTAGCTGATGGAAACTATGGTTTAGATATTACAGATGTGAACGGATGTGTTCTTTCTACCAATTTCGATGTTTACGCATTTGAAGAAATTACATTTTCAGCAATTATAGATTCAACATGTCCGAATCAAAATGCAGGTGGTATTTCAATTTCTATTCTCAACGGGGATGGACCTATTTCCTATTTATGGTCAACGAATGAAACAACAGCCTCTATTTCTAACCTCAACGAAAATAATTATGATTTAACCATAACGGATAATCATGGATGTTTTATCGATACACAATTTATGGTGAATGAATTTAATGTGGTAAAGCCGAATCTAACTTTAGTGAACGATGCAATTTTTGGTGACCAAAATAATCTTAATAATTGGTATTTGAATGGAAATTTAATTATTGGAGAAAATACGGATAGTCTTCATTTTGCGCAAAACGGTTTTTATCAAATGTCGTACATTGATGCAAATGGTTGTGAAGTGATTTCGGATAGTTTACAAATCACGACCACCTCTATTGTAGAAACAGCTGTTTCTACTGAAATTAATATTAATCGTTATAATGAAGGATATAATTTGAAAAATAACTCATTAGGAAATACAATCATTGAAATTTATTCGCTAGATGGAAAATTATTAATGAATTTTGAGTTGGTTGCAAATGAAACAAAGCAAATTCAACTTAATTCAAGTAATATTTATTTGTTTAGAAGTTGTTTTAAGAATACTAATAAAGTTTACTCTATAATTAGATAATTCAATGCAGAAATTTTTTACTGTAATATAATTTAAAAATTCTCCATCTTCTTCTTTTTAGAGCAACATGCTCCTTTTTTATCGGATCCAATTCAATTGTTAAAAACGAAGAGCAATTTTTCAAACTAAAAGAAATCATTTTTGATTCATAAATGGTATGCCTAATTTCAAGTAGGATACTATCCGATTGTAAAAAATCTGGAACTTGTAGAAAAAACTCTCCATTTTTTCGAATGGATGTTTTACTCACCGTACTCCATATATAAATGGTGGCCCCAAAAATAACTGTTTTGTCTTTAGAATTTAGCACTGTTCCGAAAATTGATTTTGATGCATCAGTTTTACTAAATTTTTGATCTGGAAATAATTCTTGCTGGCCTTTGCTTGACGTAATCATTTTAAAAAATTATTTAATTTCTACCTATAAAAATTTATTTATTAAAATCTCAATTAGCAACAAGGGTAAAAAAAGCCCGGCTATTCACCGGGCTTAATCTTAAACAAACTCTAAAAACTATTTTCGGATGATTATTTTCTGAGTGATCATCTTGTTCTCCTTGTTCTGGAATTTTACCGTATAAACTCCATTGCTCCATTGGTTAACTTTAATTTCTAAAGGATTCTCATATACTACTTTGTCATAAACCACTTTTCCTGTGATATCAGTAATTATTACATGAGAATATTCAGAAGCATTACTTCGCTCAATTAAGATAAAATCATTAGCTGGATTAGGATAAATTTTGAATACCAAATTATCTCCTTCAAAAACATTTAAACAATTAGTTACTTCAATATTTTGTTGGGCCGTATTCGTACAATTATTTCCATCAGTAAATGAATAGGTAATAGAGTGTGTGCCTATTCCAGCTACAGCGGGATCAAACAAATTACTACTTACACCGTTTCCTGAATATGTTCCACCAGTTGGATTTGCATCTGGTAATGTGATGGCATTTTCTTGTTCACATACTGAACTTGCTGCAAATGGATCCATCGTTACAGTTGGCAACGTATTTACAGTTATGGTTATATTATCCTGAGCAGAACATCCATTCGTTGTTCCAGTAACAGTATAAGTAGTTGTTCCTATTGGAGAAACTGTTTGATTGGCCCCGCTTCCTAAACCATTATCCCAATTGAAGGATGATGCGCCTGTTGCCGATAAATTAACTGATTCTCCTTCACAAATGGTGGTACCTGTTCCTGCGTCAACAGTAGGTATATTATTTATGGTTACAGAAATAGTTTGCGCATCGGTTCCGCAAGCGCCTCCCCCCACGGAATATGTAAAATCATATGTTCCTGCCGAAAGTGAACTTGCATTCAAAATATTTCCGCTTAATAATCCTGTAGCATCATCATCATTCCATATTCCTCCTGAAGTAAATCCACTTATGGTATTGAATAAATCAAATGCATTATCACTTGTACATCCTGAATTATTCGAGGTTGGTGTTCCCGCATCAACAGTTCCAGTTATTGTAACCTGAGTTGTTGTTTGCACCGCTGGACATGCTCCATTTGCCGGAACAGTATAGGTAAAATCATACGTATTGCCAGAAGTTAACAAAGTAGGATTAATTATATTTCCAGTGAGTGCTCCCGTAGTTTCATCATCATTCCAAGTTCCACCAGCATCTTCCCCGCTAATTGCTGTAAATAAATCAACACTCGTAATGGACTCGCAAACTGTAATTAAGTTTGTAGTTCCTGAATTGTTTGGCATATCAATAGCAATGGTTACAATGTCAGAATTTGTACAACCATTTTGAGTACCTGTTACCGAATAAGTAGTAGTTAAAGTTGGCGAAACATTATGACTTGCACCTGCACCTAATCCATTGTCCCAAGAAAAAGATGTTGCACCAGTGGCAGAAATAGTGGTGCTACTTCCATCGCAAATAGAAACACTCGCACTAGCAGACACATTTGGCAACGCCACAACAGTAATCATGTTTGATTGAGTAATTAAATTACTTCCACCTCCATTTGTTGCAGTTAGTGTTACAGTATAAGTTCCCGGAAATAAATAAGTATTAGAAGGATTCTGTGAAGTTGAAGTATTTCCATTACCAAAATTCCAGCTCCATGAAGTTGGTGTATTTGTTGAAACATCCGTAAAATTCACATTACTTCCAGCACAAATAGTATTGGTAGATGAACTAAAATTTGGCACAGGTGGTGTTGGTAAAGTTGGCATCGAATAATCAACAAATAAAATCGGAGCATATCCACCCTCAATTGGATCTGCTACACGTTCATCCTGCTCTGAGTTATTATCCCAGAAAATAAATGACATTGCATTTCCACTCAACCATCCTGGGCGATTTACTATTTCTTCTATCATTAAAGATAAACTAGGTGTTTGAGTAATCGTAACATCAGCAGTCCAGGCGGTGGATCCACTATGAACCCAAGTGGTAGTTGCCGAAGTTTTGGCTCTTCCACTCACTGCATACGTACCTGTCCAAGCTGCAGAATTATCCGCATCATGTCCTGCAATAAAAACATCAAGATTTGTATTGTCTGTTTCATCTGCACGCATTTGTATATAGGCGTTGGTAATGATTGCACCTTGTGGAATATTTACTCCTTGAAAACGCAAACCTACATGTTGATTTCCTGCAGCGCCATCATAACAAAATTCCAAATCTGAAGAATTAGTATAAAGTGTTCCATCAGTATTGTATTCTTCTACATCATCATTTCCATTTGTAATTGCAACACTGATGCTTCCTCCAGTTGAAACAGTAATATAATTCGTTTTAACTTCTGCATCATTTCCTACGCCATTGGTTGCCGTAAGAGTTACCGTATAAGTACCACCTGCGGTATAAGCGTGTACAGGGTTTTGTAATGTTGAATTATTTCCATCACCAAAATTCCACGCCCATGAAGTTGGATTACCTGTAGACATATCAGTAAATGTTACATTCTGTGAAACGGTTGGTGTAACATCGTTAGCAGAAAAATTAGCAACAGGAGCTACTGGAGTGGTAACGTTTATATAAGCAGTTTTTACCTCTGCATCTGAACCATCGGCATTGGTTGCAGTTAAGGTAACCGTGTAAGATCCTACCGTGTTAAATACAATAGCAGGATTTTGAGTTGTAGAAGTATTCGGTGTTCCTCCTCCGCCAAAATTCCAACTCCATGATGTAGGTGTATTGGTAGAAAGGTCGGTGAAGTTTACAGTCTGTCCTGTGAAAATATTTGTAGCGCTTGCAGAAAAATTTGCGACAGGTGCGCTACAATTAATTATTTCTACAATACCTGTTGGAAGAGCAGTCGGTTTCCAAACCAATGCTTCTAATGCAGGAGAAATTGAAAATAAATCTGTCGGTGTATGTTCAGTAACAGAATTTGGATTTTGTGTGTCTATGGTTCTAACTTGAATACTACACGAATTTACAATGATCCAACTAAATTGATAAAATTCTCCAGCTGCGCGAGTCATAGGATGCAAATCATCTGGATTTCTTAAGGTTCCCCAACTTCCTTCACCAATAAAAGTGATTCCTTTATTTGCTGCAATTCCGGCTGATGTAAACCAAGTACTAGAATTACCCGTTGCAGTTAAATTTACAGGTCGCACTTCATTCGTTATTTTTACTACGTGCGCATCACTTTCCATTACCAAACGAACTCCGTAATTATAAAAATTTTGTGCCCAGTCATTATGCTCGTCAGCACCTTCACCTTTTCCTGCTTCATGTGGAACAATAGGGCGATGATATTGAGCCGATTTCCAAATGGCATTATCTGCTGCAAGTGTAGTTGCTAACCAATTTTTCATGGCTGTTCTTTTAGTTGCATTAGGAATCGTGTGGCCGGGTAATAATTCACCATTTAGTGTATAAACCGAAAATAAATTTCCGCCAAAAGTTACTTTATAATAAGCATCATCTGTAACATCAAATAAATCTCTTAAAATAAATGGGCCACCGGTTCCACCTGCTTCATGATTTCCATAAGAATGAACAATCGGTATAATTTGTCCATCTGTAGTAATTGAATATTGCCAATCGTCCATCCACATTTGAAATTCAGTGTTAGAAGGAACATCAACCAAATCTCCACCAAATAAAACAGCATGAGGTCGTATTTTTGCTACCATTCGATTTGAATTAATACGTTGTGTTTGTCCTGAGCGAGAATCTCCACCAGAAACAAAAGAAAGTTGTTCGGTATTTACATTAGGACAGGTCTTAAACCAAAAACGTGAGCTTGTTCCTTGCGAATCACGAATCACAAAATAATAGGCTGTATTTGGAGTGAGTCCTGATAATGTCACAAATTGATTACTCATTCCCATTGTAGTTGTGGATGCAGAAGGTGATGCAGAATTTGGGTAACTAGCAAAAGCCGTTCCGAAATCAGTTGGCCCATAATGAACAACAGGAGTTGTACCCGAATATTGATCCCATGCAATAGTTACCATTGTAGATGGATCATCATTAAACATTAATCGGTATCTTCTCGTATTTGCGTTTAACAAATTAATTGTAATTAAAAATACAATTAATAAAGAAAGTTTCTTATTCATAAACATTAATTTTAAAAAAATAATTTTATTAGCATTATAGAAACAAGTCTATTCTGCCTCGAATCAAAAGTAGATAGGAAAAGTGGAGCTACTATTAAATTAAAATTTATGAAATAATTACTCAAATACGTATCTAAACTCCTTTAGTGTTAGGAGTTCATTAAGATTATGTTTCGTATGAAGTAATATTAAACAAGTGCTTTAAATTTGTGGATTATATAATGTAAATTAAAAATATAGTCATGAAATTTTTACTTAATATTTTTCTTTTGGTGGTAACATTTACTTCATATTCACAAGCAATACATCAAACACCTGAACATCCGAAAGGAAATACTGCTACCCAAATGGAAGCATTGCCATTTTATAATGAAGCATGTGAATTATTTACAATTGGAAAAATTGAAGCCGCCAAACATTCTCTACAAGAAGCAATCAATATCAGTTTTGATTTGACAGAGGCACAATTATTCTTAGGATTAATAATGGAAGAACAAAATAAATTAGACTCAGCTTTATATTTCTTCAGAAACGGTATTGATTTCTCAATTGATCAAAAAGAACATTTTTACTTCAAAACTTTTGAAACAGGAATGATTAATGGGGAATACGACATAGTAAAACACAATGCCGGTCATTTTAAAAAGCTCTATGGAAAACATCAAGATACTTCCAGATATGAAAGCGAATACAAATTTACGATTCTTGATTTTGAACTAGTAGAAAAACACCTCCTATTTGTTTACGATTATAATTCTTGGTTACCTAAAATGAATATTATAGATACTCTTGAAAAACTAGAATCTAAGAATCAAGATATTTCAGCCTGTGCTAAAGGTAGTAATTTGACATTGATTGGAAATGGAAAAATATCAAATTTTAAATCCACAAAAAATTTCAAAAAGAAAAAGAAAATCGGGAATTTCATAAAAAATGCAGAAAGTACTTTTTTAAGTTCTAATGGAAAATTAGCATTCTATTCATTATCTGAAAATGGTAATACAGATATTTTTTATTCTGTGATGGAAGGTAAAAAATGGTCAGCACCTTTGAAAATTTCAGGAGATTTAAATACTTCATTCTGGGAAAGTGACCCCTGGTTTTCTGAAAAAGATTCTACGCTTTATTTTTCAAGCAATCGAACAGGGAATAAAGATTTGTATGCAACAAAAATAAATTTCGATTCAAATAAATCTGAAAAAACATTTTCATTATATAGAATAAATACACATCGAGATGAAATAAATCCCGCATTTTACAATGATGTGTTTTACTTTTCTTCCAACGGACATCCTGGATTTGGTGGATTTGATATTTATCATTCAGTCAGTTATCGAAACGAAGATGATTTTGTCATCCCACTAGATTTTTATAACATGAAGTCAACTTGCAATACTAATAAAGATGAAACTGAATATATTCGTTTAGAAAAAGGAAAACAAATTATTTATAGAAGTTGGTATAAGGGAGAATCAAATTGGATTTTGATGCAGGATAATTCTAAATCAGAAAAAATTGACTATGAATTGAAAATGAAATTTAGAAATACGAATGATTAATAGTGATGTTATTGTAGTTGATAATAAAATAAATTTATTAGTAAAATGGAGTACGTTTCTTTTACTAATTGGAAAAGGATTTTTGCATTTTACATCCGACCAACCTTATTCATATCTATTTGATAATGATATTTACGGTACAAATACTTTTGGCATTCTCTTAATTCTAACCGCTTTTTTGTGTTTGCTAGAAAGAAAAAATTGGACAGCTAAGCCTACAAATATTTTACTTGTAATTTCAACAATCATTATTTTTCTGCATTCTTATGGCACTTTCATTAAAGCAGGATTTGTTCCGGAACAATTGATTGAACATTGCTTACAAATTACCTTGCCATTGCTATATTTAATTTTCTATAATTCCTATTTAATAACACAAAAATCCTTATTTACCTTATTAGGAATAATTGTAGGATTAACATTCATTGGTCATGGAATGTATGCATTGGGTGTTCACTATGTACCCGAAAATTTCTTATTAATGACTTCAAATAGTTTACATTTCACCAATGAAAATTCCAAAATTTTTTTATTTGTAATAGGGATTTTAGATTTAGTGTTTTCTATTCTACTTTTTATACCAAAATATAGCCACTTCTCAATTTGGTATTTAATCATTTGGGGATTACTTACTTCTTTGGCAAGAATCTATTATGTTTTAAATTTAGGAATTACAACAGAATGGTTAACCATAAATTTACCCAATACCATTTACCGTCTTCCGCATGGTTTAATTCCCATTGCCATTTATTTACTGTTGTCAAAAATGAAAGATGAAAAATCTACCAATCACTCATTTAAAACTCAATTAATGTAGTTCTTAAATTTCGTCTACTATTACTCCAAAACAAATTTCACATTTGAATTTGAATTTCCAGCTTGAATATTTGCGATATACATGCCTTTAGGTAAATTGGAAATATCCATATGCAAAACCGCAACATCATTAATATTAATTGTATAATTTACAGTGGTCGCTATTTTTCCACTCATATCTAAAATATCAATTTTAACCTCTGGGTTTTCGAGCGAGAACAATTGAAAAGATAGTTGTCCGAAAGTTGGATTTGGATAAACACCAATTACCTTTATTTCTTCTTCAATAATTGATAAAGTAGAAAATGCTCTTGGACATTCAGGTGCTTGAATTAGTTGTTGTAATCCATTTCTAGGCAAAGCCGCAGATGATGATGATTGCAAGAAACTCTGTTGATGATTCGCATAATAAGAAGTAGCATAACTAAAACTACTTGATGATTGATCTATCGTATTCACATAAAACCAATCGGCCTGCGTACGAGTTTGATTAATATCAAGAAGTACAAATCCATGTTGAGATAAATCTACGTATTTCATATGAGAATTAGAAGCCTGTATAAGCGTTGACGCAACTCCTAAATTAATTCCTGGTGAAGTAACCGATGGAGTAACAAATTCTACTCCTGCTGAACCCACCATTAAACTTGCATCATAACCTGAAGTGGGTAAATCATTCGCCCATGATGAATGAATATCACCTGTTAAAACCACCACATTATTGATATTATTACTTTCAATATGATTTAATACTCTCTCTCTTTCGGCAGGATATCCGTCCCATTGATCACCGTTAACCGCTACCCCAAAAATCTTTAACGGAGCCATCATCACTTGTTGTGCTAAAACCTTCCATTGTGCATTAGAGTTCGATAATCGATTGCTTAACCAAGAAAATTGGTCGGTTCCTAACATCTGCCTACTTGGATCGGTAACTATACTACTGGTTGTTCCATCTTGAACATCGCGACCATGCAATCTAGTATCTAACATCACTAATTCAACTAAATTCCCAAATGAAATATTTCTAAATATTTGATAAGGATCAGTGGTACCCGTTTGACGAATAGGTAACCATTCAAAAAATGCTTGCTTCGCATACGATTTGCGATCTGCCCAATCTCCTTCTGTTAAATCAGTATGATTTTCGGCCCCATTTTTCCAAGAATCATTTGCGCTCTCATGATCATCCCAAACAACAATGAAAGGGTATTGTTGATGCAAACGCATCAAATCCTCATCAAAATGGTATTGAGAATAACGTGTTCTGTAATCGGTTAATGTTGTAATTTCATTTTGTGGTAACCATGATCTTCCAACATTCGGATTTGGTGAATAGCCTCCGCTTTCATATTCATAAATATAATCTCCTAAAGCGAGAACCGCATCAATATCATTTCTTTCCTTGATTACTTTATAAACATTGAAAAATCCTGCTTCATAATTGGCACATGACACTACTGCAAATCGTAAACTGTCTGCATTATTGGCTGGAGTAGTTCTAGTTCTTCCTCTAATTGAATTTGCACCCAATGCAGAAAATTCATAATAATACCAAGAGTTTTCTGATAATCCTGTTGCATCTACTTTTACGGTATAATCTTTTGTCGCATCTGTTATAACACTTCCATTATTTACAATATTCAACATAGATGTATCTGTAGCAATTTTCCAACTTACAACAATAGACCCTGTAAAATTCGAATCTGGTGTTACTCTCGTCCAAATAATTACACGGTCCTCCAGTGGATCACCTGAAGCAACTCCATGATAAAATGGCGCCATGCAGGTATTCAATCTGGAAATTCTATATTGGGCAAAAGAAAAAACAGATGAAAATAAAAAAAGAAATACGATTAATTTTTTCATTGGATTACAATTTTTTTAATTACTGAACTTTGTTTGTTGGTGATTTTAAAGAAATAAATTCCTTTTGAGAAATCGGTCACAGAAATTTGAGTTTTTGAATGATCAATGGATCTTGTTGAAATGATTTTACTTGTCAAATCAAAAATTTCCAAATAAAAATCTTGACCATAATAATTAGAAAATTCAATGGTTAAATAATCTGTTGTTGGATTCGGATAAATATTAGCTTCAATCGTTTCTTCAATCACGCCTAGACCGAAGCAAACCTCATCATAGGTTCCACTATCAGCAGTTCCATTTCCTGTTCCCCCGTTAATATTTACTATTGCATTCACTATAGAATTCACACATTCTGGAACAACAATTTTAATTCTCCCACCGCTACCGGCACCTCCCATACCACCATCTTCGCCATCTCCTGCTGCAACGGAATTACCGCTACAAAATCCTCCACCACCATAATTACAAACAGCACCTATTCCTTTGAGACCACCTATACCACCATTTCCACCACTTGCATTTAATATTCCTGTAATTTCCGCGTATATACTGCTTTCAATGTGAATTCCGCCACCTGAACCTGCACCACCGCCTGAACCTGCACCAGAACCAGCAGAAACGGTTGCTTCGCCACAATCATCGCAACCATCCGAACAACATTTATCTGAAACACCACCATCACCTGCCGATCCTCCAATTAATCCATCTGCTCCATTTGCATTCAATTCTCCAGTAATAAAAAGAGAATCTGCAGCAATTAGAATAATCGCACCTCCTCCATTACCACCATCACCTCCAGATGAACCAATATAGTAAGATCTACCTCCACCGCCTCC
Organism: Chryseobacterium gleum; assembly: GCA_945865695.1. Classification (GTDB taxonomy): domain Bacteria; phylum Bacteroidota; class Bacteroidia; order Flavobacteriales_D; family UBA2798; genus CAMBFX01. The sequence continues at coordinate 19,588 of CAMBFX010000019.1, forward strand.
TCCACCGCCTCCTGATCCTGCATCAATATCATTTCCGGAAGAAGTTCCATAAATTGCACCTGTATTGCCTCCATTACCACCATTCCCATTCACAACCGCGTAAGCAGTAGAAATAGTTATTCCTGTAGCGATATAAAAATCACTCCCATCACCTCCCATTGAACCTATTTTTCCAAGCCCTCCATAACTTGCACCACCTCCACCACCAGCTCCACCACTTCCAGCAATTAAACCAGCTTCATCATCAAAATTCTGACAAATTTGTTTGGGTCCAGAACCATTTCCACCATTCATTCCAGCTAATCCTCCACCTGATCCGTTTCCATTTACTCCAGAAAATCCGCCTTCGATGGTAACGTGTCCCGTATTATCTTCATTACTGCAATTCGTTAAAGAAATTAAATCACCCGTTAAGCTTGAAACAACTGTTCCGCCATTACCTCCATTGCCTCCCAAATAACCAGCGCCATTTGCATCAATGGTTCCATCAATAATTATTTTAGACGCATGAATTTCTAATTTGCCACAAGAAGAAAGTGAATACGGCTCTACATAAACAGTTATTCCAGCTGGAATGGTAAATGTTCCAGAAATAGTATAAATACCAGACATGAACATATCTGAATTTATAGTCAGGTTTCCTGTAATCGTATTAGAATTACATTGGGAAAATCCAATTAACTGAATAGAAAATAATGAAATTAAAAAAAATAGTTTTTTCATGTTGGTTTATTGTATTACAAATCGTAAATTGATTTTTTGATCATAATTGCTCAATGAAACGAGATAAATGCCAGCAGCTAATCCGTTTGTATTAATTTGCATTTTCCGGTCGTTCATTTTTATTATCGAACCTTCTTCTTGGATAAAATTTCCGATTGAATTGTATAATTCAAATTTAATTTCATCATTAAATGGAAGTTCCGAAACAATCGAAATCATTTCACCTTCCAGTGTGATAGATGGAAATAATTGCCAATTTTCTGTTTTCATCAATTCAGAAACCTCAAGCGGAGAAACACATGGCGGTGATGGAAGAATATTTATTTCAAAAGTATCTGCTACACAATTCCAAGTATCATAAGCAAAAAATGTAGTTGCCAATTGAACTATTACTTGCAAAGAATCATCCGTGGCATTTCCTGGGAACCAAGTGACATTTCCTGGCCAAGATGGTTTCAAATAAATTGTATCATTCGGACATACATTAAAAACCTGTTTTCCACCTGCATTTTTTAAAATAGTGAATTGATCATATACCGTGGTATCGTTGGCAATAAATTTTGCATCCAATCGATTTCCTTCTACTTCTAAAATCATTGAACCAAGTGTTGTATTCGTTGCTTCATACATGATAGGATGCGGCCATCCTGAAGAAGTGCCACTTAATTTTCCCGAACAACCCAATACAGCATACACAGCACCTTGATGAGCTGCATTGGTTTCTGTTTCTTTTTGATAGGGGCATTCAATAGAATAATTTCCGCTATTAGCATCCAGAATCATTGATGACTGTAAGGTGTTTGAATATCCATAATGACTATCTATCAATTTTGATCTTTCATAAGCATGACTATGACCATTCAAAACAAGATCAACTCCGAAATTTTCTAAAATTGGTAAAATATTCTCTCGCATATCAATCAACTCTCCATCCAAAAAATTATCATCTGAATCATGAGAGCCTTTTGTATATGGCGGATGATGCCAATATGCAATTACCCAAGGGTGGGTGTTGGCAGATAAATCAGATTGAAGCCAATTCGCCATTGGTCCAGTTGAGCTTCTGGATTCGTCATAAGAGTCCAATGAAACAAAATGTATATTTCCAATATTATAAGAATAATATTTTTCTGTCCCTGAAGCCAAACCACCCGCTTCACCATTGGTAGGAAGTGTGAAAATTTCGTAATAGGCAGGATCTGGCGAAAAAGGAATATGATTATTGTAATCGTGATTTCCTGGTGCTGGCCACAAAACAGTATTGCCCAAAATAGTTTCATACATGTTTTGAAAAACACCAGTTTGATATTCACTATCAAATCCACTTTGATAAGCATTGTCGCCTAACATAATCCAACCATTTATATGCTGAGAATTATTTTCTGCAACAAATGCATCTCGTACACTTCGTTGATCATTATTTCCCATACCTGCATCACCGATTACCCAAAAACGATATTTATCTTCGGTTCCAATTATTGGGTTGGTTTTAAAATAAAAATCATTGGATTGTAACTGTATTTGTCCGAGTGAACCAATGTTGTAAAAATATTTTGTTGATGCATTTAATCCTTGTATTAACACCTCATGTTCGGTCGAAAAATTTGAATTTATTTCTGTTTGATTCAAATTTCCCAGTGTTGTTCCAAATTCAATTTTACTATCCGTGGCAATGTCTGTTCGCCATTTTACAACCATGCTATTATCTGTTGCCATTTGTAAATATGGGCCACGAATTACATTTGCATTAATCGGATTTGTATTCGCATCCAATTTGAAATTAAAGCTGATATCTGAACTTGTGTTATCATCCTGATGAATCTCTACTGCCACCACATTGTTTCCTGCGACTAAAAATGACGAACTAATATTTGCATTATACCAATCATCTTCATTCGGCCAGGCAACCGTTCCGTCAGCTAATGTTTGATAATTGATATTGCCACTTGGCATATTTGAACGATAGACTTGATTTCCGTTGAGATATACTACTGCCCCATCATCACGTAATAATTCGAGACTCAAATAAGAATATAAAGTGGGATCAACTACATTAAAAGAATGTCGAAAATAGGTGGTAATAAATACATCATTGGCACTTGTACCATAACTCACTGTTGTCGCTTCATCACCATCTCCATATCCTAACTCTGCATTTCCAGCTGCCCAAGAAGCATCATTAAAATTAATATTTTGCCAAATGATTCCTTGATCTGTTCCATTGTCCAAAAATTTCCAAGAATCATTAACAGGAATAAGATTGACCGTTTGGGAAAATAAATTGCCTATAAAAAAAATAAAAATAACCGAAAGAATAATTCGTTGCATGCAAAAATTTTACTTGCACAAAATTAAATCTTATTAAATGGAAGTGATTTTAGAAATCATTAAGATTAGGTTAATCCCAACGGAAGAATATGAACGAAAAGTATTCTAGAATTGGTAGACAATTAGCAATAAAATAATCTAAAATTCATTCTAAAAATAAATATGAATTATCTTAATAAGCTAAGATGTCCAACCAAATTATGTTGTTTATTATTATTAGCTTCTTTCACATTCAGTTTCCAAACGTAAACATCTTCTTTACTACTCCATCCTTTATAACTTCCATCCCAGCCAGAATTACTGTTTTCAGAAATGAAAATCAATTCTCCCCAACGATTAAAAATCATGAATTCATATTCTTCTGGATCATGTCCGCTTATGATTGGAATGAATATTTCATTATTACCATCCTGATCCGGTGTAAAAGCATTCGGCACGTAAACAATGAATTCGTCTTCGATTACTATTACATGACAAACGGTGTCTATACATCCTAATGCATTTGTTGCAGATAAACATACTTCATAAGTTCCAGGAACATCTTTCGCAAACAAATAAGAAGGATTTGTTTGAACAGAATTACCTAATCCTGCAAAATCCCAATCATAAAGGGTTGCACCTATTGATTCATTGTAAAAGTTTACCAATGGATTTAGAATAGTGACATCATTGGGTGACCAACTAAATTCTGCTTGTGGAATATCATCTACACAAATAATATTGTTTTGTGTTAACGTGGAAATACATCCTTGAGAAGAGGTGTATTCTAGTGTAACATCAAAGCATCCAGCCGAATTAAAAGTATGACTAATCGTACCTGATGAATTGGAAGAAAATCCGTCACTGATAATCCAATTCAAATTACCACCTGATGGCGTAGATTGATCGGTAAAAGTAACCGACAACGGTACACAACCCGAAACATTATCCAATGTAAAATCAGCAATTGGTAATGGATTAACAATAATATCTAATGAAGATGCTGAACCGCAAATACCAGGTAACGTATAAGTGATAGTATGAGTTCCAACTCCAGCTGCATTAGGATCAAAAGTTCCAGTAACAGAATTTGTAATTCCTGTTCCGCTCCAAACACCTCCAGAAGTTGCGGGCGTAAAATTAAATGGTAAAGCATTTTCACATAAAGCTCCCACTGGATTAATTGTTGAATTTAATAAACCAGTTACCGTTAGAAGAATAGTATTTACATCTCCACATTGACCAGAAATCGTATAGGTGATTAAATGCGTTCCAACTCCAGCAATTAACGGGTCAAATGTTCCTGTTAAAGCATTAGTGATTCCATTTCCTGTCCAAATTCCTCCTGGATCAACAGAAGTGAGTAACAAAGATGGGGATGTCAAACATAACGGACCTACTGGAGAAATGGTAGCATCTGCATTATTTAAAACCGTAATGGAAGTTGTTTGAGTATCTCCACAGCTTCCGCTGATGGTATACGTTATGGTATGAGTTCCAATTCCTGCAATAGCTGGATCAAATGTTCCTAATGTAAAATTGGTAATTCCTGTTCCGCTCCAAATTCCTCCTGGATCAACCGCAGATAAATTAAAAGATGGATCTTGCTGACAAACATTTGCCACAGGCGAAATAGAAGCATCTAATTGATCAGTAACAATAATATTGATTGATTGAATATCACCACAAGCACCAGAAATGGTATAGGTAACCGTATTCACTCCAATATTTGCAATAGAAGGATCAAAAATTCCTAATGAAGCATTGGTAATTCCTGTTCCACTCCAAGTTCCTCCGGCATCCACTGCTGATAAAGCTATAGCTGGATCGTTTGTACAAAAGGGACCAGCAGCATTAATAGTGGCATCTAAATCCGGATTAACAATAATAGACGTTGTTTGTATATCTCCACAAGAACCGCTGATGGTATAAGTGATAATATGTGTTCCGACTCCAGCACTAAAAGGATCAAAAGTTCCATTGGTAGAATTAGTAATTCCATTTCCTGTCCAAGTTCCTCCAGCATCAACCGCCGTTAAGATTATTGAAGTATTTGATTCACAAAATGGACCTACTGGAGTAATGGTTGCATTTAATTGATCATTGACTGTAATGGAAAACGCAAGTGCATTTCCAACACATCCATTCAAAGTAGGAATAACAGAAACCGTTCCGCTTATAGAAGACCCTGTTCCGTTAATAGCATTAAATGCGGGAGTATTTCCAGATCCGCTAGTTGCTAATCCTATTCCTGTGTTTGAATTAGTCCAATCAAATAAAGAACCTGTTGGAGAAGAAGTAAAATTGGATGCAAGAATGGGATCGCCATTACATACATTTTGATTGGCAATAGGATCAACAACCGGAATAGGATTAACTGCAACTGTCAAGGTAGTGTTAGAAGCACATTGACCCAAATCGGGAGTAAATGTATAGGTGGTAGTTGTTGTATTATCAATAGAAGGTGACCAAGTTCCTGTAAAACCATTTATTGAAATAGTGGGTAAAGTAAATGATCCTCCAGTACAAATTGCAGCAATTGCCGTAAAAGTTGGAACAGTTGGTGCATTTACTGTTACTGTCATTATAGTGGTAGTTGCGCATTGGCCTACTGTTGGAGTAAAAGTATAAGTGGTAGTGGTCGTATTATCAATAACAGGTGACCAGGTTCCTGCAAATCCATCAACAGAAGTTGTTGGTAAAGTAAAAGTACCTCCACTGCAAATCGTAGCTACTTGAGTAAAAACAGGAATAGCAGGTGCACCCACGTTTACAGTTAATGTAGTTGTAGTGGCACACTGACCTAATGTTGGTGTAAAAGTATAGGTAGTCGTTGTTGTATTATCAATAACTGGTGACCAAGTTCCTGTAATTCCATTGGTAGAAGTGGTAAGTAAGTTTATTGTACCACCTGAACATATCGGAGCAATGGCGGTGAAGGTGGGAACAGTTGGTGTATTGACTGATACAGTCATTGTAGTGTTAGTTGCACATTGACCCACAGAAGGTGTAAAAGTATAGGTTGTCGTTGCAGTATTATTTATTGCCGGTGACCAAATTCCTGTAATTCCATTGGTAGAAGTGGTAAGTAATGTGATTGTGCCACCTGAACATATCGGAGCAATGGCTGTGAAAGTGGGAACAGTTGGTGTATTTACCGTTACGGTCAATGTAGTGGTAGTTGCACATTGACCCAAAGAAGGAGTAAAAGTATAAGTTGTCGTTGCAGCATTATTTATTGCCGGTGACCAAGTTCCTGTAATTCCATTGGTAGAAGTAGTAAGTAAGCTTATTGTACCACCTGAACAAATCGGAGCAATGGCTGTGAAAGTTGGAACAGTTGGTGCATTTACTGTTACGGTCATTGTAGTGGTAGTTGCACATTGTCCTAATGTTGGAGTAAAAGTATAAGTCGTAGTTGCCGTATTATTAATAGCTGGAGACCATGTGCCCGTAAAACCATCATTGGAAGTTGTAGCTAAAATGATTGCATCACCATTACATATAGGAGCAATTGCCGTAAAAACTGGTGTAACTGGCGAACCTACATTTACAGTTATGGTTGTGGTTGTTGCGCATTGACCTGCGGTTGGAGTAAATGTATAAGTTGTGGTTGCTAAATTATTGATTGCTGGCGACCAAGTTCCTGTTATTCCATTGGTAGAAGTGGTTGGAAGAATTATGGTTCCACCAGAACAAATCGGAGCAATAACGGCAAAGGTTGGAATGGTTGGAGGATTAACGGTAATAGCAGTGGTAGAACTACCCGGACATGCTCCACCTATAGAATAGGTAATTGTAAAAGTTCCTGCACCAGCAGTAGCTGGATTGAATGTACCTGTAGCAGTATTAGTAATTCCAGTTCCACTCCAAGTTCCTCCACCTGTTGCAGCAGTTAAATTAACGGATGCAGCGCTCTGGCAAAACGGTCCTGCAGGCGTAATTGTGGTATTAGGCGCACCACCAGAATTGGTAATTACTACCTGAGTTGTATCCGGACATCCAATAGAAGAAGTAGCAATTACATTATATGTTCCAGCACAAAGTCCTGTAGCATTAGCACTTGTTTGACCGATTGGAATAAAAGAAACATCATACCAAACATAAGTATATCCACCAATGGAACCTGATGCTGTAGCAGTTGCTGTGCCATCACATACACAACCTGCATTGGTAGAAACTGCATTTACAATGATTGGCGTTATTGGTGTGCAAGAATTATTGAATTGTGAAATATAGGCTGCATTCGCTGCATTATTGGCTACACCAGGAGTTTGTTGTCCAGGTGAAGGACTAGCTGACCCTTCACTCCAATTAGCTTGTAAGGTAGGATTTCCACCATTAAAAAACCAAACATTTTGTCCTCCTGATCCCCCTGAGCTGAAATAAATCAAATTATTAGTATTGGCTGTTGCATAACAAACTGAAAAAACTTCACATCCTGCTAAATCAACTATTCTTGCACAGTCACCCGTATTGGCAAAAAGAGTGTTTGACCAGGTACCTCCAGCAACCCAACCAGTAGCTGGATAAGAACAAGCAATTGCTCCCGGAGTTGTAGAATTTTTTTCAAATAATGTGAGACTACTTATTGGTGCAATAATTCGACAATTTCCGTCCGCCATTGATAAATCATTAGCTGGCATAGCAGGATTAGGATCTCCGTCATTATGAATTACAATTATAGTTCCGAGAGGAACGCAAGACCACAATGGGTCAAATGAAAAACGAACGGCTCCAGCAGCCACACCAACTGCACCATGATAACCACTATTATCATCAAAAATCCATCCTCGAATATCAATACAAGGAGGAGTGATTTGATTACAATCATAAGTTGCTGTTGCATCAACTACGATGAATTCTACATACTCCTGATTTCCCGAAGTTCCATTAGAAACTTCATTCATTATTAAAGTTTGTGAAAAAGTGAATTGACTCGAAAAGAAAATAGAAATAACCAATAAGAAAAACTTACTGTAAATGAGTTTGGAAAGTATCATTCTTTTTCATAGCATATATCTTATATCAGGTGGCGGTTTCGGTCAGAAATATTTTCTGCTTCGAGGAGATCATCCACCAATATTTACCTTTCAAAGGTACGTGTAATAAACAATGATTTTTAAAATAAATCATTACCAAATTGAGAAGAAAGAAACCTGGCTAATTTATTGATGATAAATGAATAGTAGGTTTTTAGTCTAAATAATAAGTACTAATATGAATTAAATATGTATTCCTAAAAATAAATTCACAAAAAAAAGAGGGGTTCTACTAAGACCCCTCTCTTCTACTTTTGACCGCGTTAAAATCAATGTAATTCAACTAAGCGATAAGAAAAACTATTATTATTAAACTCCACCTTTAAAATATAAATTCCAGAAACATCATTTAAAGCATTCAGCTGATAAGAATATTTTCCAGCTGAAATTTCTTTATTCTCAATTGATAAAATCTTTTGTCCAATTGAATTATACAATTCCATATTTAAATAACCATATTCAATTGCTTCAAATGTTATAGTGGTATTTTCAGAAAATGGATTAGGTGCAATGGAAACTTTTCCTTCTAAAACATTTTGAGAAATTCCAAGTGAACTATAATTAAACGGTGCAGATTCTGCCTCGCAACCATTAGCATCTGTTACCACTACTGTATAAACTCCGTCAGTAGTAGGGTCAAATGTTTGTGATTCTGCTCCAACAATTCCATTACCATTCAAATACCATTGGTAAGTTGCGAAAGTTCCTGTTTGAATTACTCCCGTTCCATTGGTAATAACTGGATTCGGTAAATTATTTACTGTAACCGTAATTTGATCAGTGTCTACACAACCATTGATATCTGTACCAGTTACTGTATAAGTTTGTGTTCCCGTTGGAGGGAATGGATCAAAATTAATTACTCCATTATTCCATGTATAATTTTGCGCTCCTGTTCCAAATAAAGTTACTTCATCACCCTCACAAATTGAATTATCTGTTGCGTTTGCCACAACGTTTGGTAATGTATTTACAATAATAGAAATCTGATCGGTGTTTTCACATCCGTTAGCATCAGTTCCTGTTAACGTGTAAGTTTGATTGCTCGGAGTAAAAGCTGTTCCATTCACTACACTGTTATCCCAAGTATATGAACTAGCTCCTCCACCGGTTAATGTAATTTGATCACCCGCACAAACCGAAACATCA
>CAMBFX010000020.1 GCA_945865695.1 Chryseobacterium gleum
GATTAATAAAATTATTTATTTGCTCACTTTTGCGCTAACCATTTTTGGCTTTCAATCTTGTTCAACTGATTTTGATGTTATTGGGGAATACGAAGAAACTACTGTGGTATTTGGGTTAATGGATCAAAGTGAAGATCTTCACATTATAAAAGTTAATAAATCGTTTTTAGGTCCTGGAGACGCTACTAATTATGCTTTGATTCGTGATTCAAGTGAATACGCGAATGTAGACGGAGTAATAGAAGAATGGTTAGGTGGAATTAAAACCAGAGAATGGATAATTAAAGATACGGTATTAACTGACCGCGAAGACGGTGCATTTTTTGGTCCAGAATACACGGCATATTACTTTATTGAGCCAGCATTAAATCCAGCAGCAGAATATCGTTTGATTTTAGATATTAATGAAGGAGCAAAAGAAGTAACTGGTTCAACAACATTGATTGGTAACATTACTTTTCAGACACAAACTACCAATGCAAACGTTATTGGTTTTTATAACGGAACCAATTTTTCAGATTTCCCAATAAAATTTGTTAATTCCCTTAACGGAAAAAGATTTGACGTGACGATGCGTTTAAATTGGATAGAGATCACCCCTACGGACACTACATTGAAGTATTTGGATTGGTTTATAGGTACTGAAACCGTTGTGGATGCTTATCTTTCTCAGCCTGGTATTTATGATATGCAGAAAGATGCAGGTGGAAATAGTTTTTATCAGTTTATGGCAAATAAATTAGAAACAGATCCAAATGTTACCAAACGAATTTTTAAAGGAATAAATATAATGGTTGCATCAGCCTCTCAGGACATGTATACTTACATGCTAGTTAATGCACCTTCTGATGGATTAATCCAAGAGCGTCCGCAGTTTACCAATATCAATAATGGAATTGGAATTTTTGCAGCTAAGTATAATCGTGTTTTGCCCCGAAAGCCAATAAGTAAAAACTCATTGCAATATTTATGTAAAGGCCCCGTAACTGGTGACCTTGGTTTTTGCTCTGATACAATTATCTACGCTGCTGAAGATTTCTATTGTCAGTAGTTTTTTAGTCAGTTTGGCAGAATAATTCAGCGATTGTCAGCATTTTTCTGTCATTTATTCCAAAATAAACCTAGTTTTCTCTATGGCATATTCATTGCCATTGCTCCTATAAATATTTAAAACAAATTTTATGGGACAGATTATCGGAATTGACCTTGGTACCACCAACTCCTGCGTTGCAGTTATGGAAGGTAGCCAACCAGTGGTTATACCAAATAGCGAAGGAAAAAACACAACACCTTCTGTTGTAGGTTTTGTTGATGGTGGTGAAAGAAAAGTAGGTGATCCTGCAAAAAGACAATCCATCACCAATCCTAGAAATACAGTTTATTCTATCAAACGTTTCATGGGAAATAATTACAATGAAGTTTCTACCGAAATTTCACGCGTTCCTTATGAAATTGCCAAAGGAGATAACAATACGCCAAGAGTAAAAATCACAGATAGATTATATACACCTCAAGAAATTTCTGCCATCATTCTTCAAAAAATGAAGAAAACGGCTGAAGATTATTTGGGTACAGAAGTAACGGAAGCAGTAATTACAGTTCCTGCTTATTTCAACGATGCTCAACGTCAAGCTACGAAAGAAGCTGGAGAAATTGCTGGATTGAAAGTGAGAAGAATTATCAACGAACCAACAGCGGCTGCGCTTGCTTATGGTTTGGATAAGAAAAATAAGGACATGCGCATTGTGGTTTTCGACTGCGGAGGAGGAACACATGACGTATCGGTACTAGAATTAGGAGACGGAGTTTTTGAAGTGAAATCTACGGATGGTGACACCCATTTAGGTGGTGATGATTTTGATCAAAAAATTATCGACTGGTTGGCAGACGAATTTAAAAAAGATGAAGGAGTTGATTTACGTCACGACCCAATGGCATTGCAACGTTTGAAAGAAGCGGCAGAAAAAGCGAAAATCGAATTATCGAGTACAGCTTCTACTGAAATTAATCTTCCTTATATCATGCCGGTGAATGGAATTCCAAAACATTTAGTAAAAACATTAACTAAAGCGAAATTCGAGCAATTGGTAGATGATTTAATTAAACGAACAATTGAACCTTGTAAATCTGCTTTGAAAAATGCAGGATACTCGGTAAATGATATCAATGAAATTATTTTAGTAGGAGGATCAACCAGAATTCCAGCAGTACAAGAAGCAGTAAAAGCATTTTTTGGAAAAGAACCATCTAAAGGAGTAAATCCAGATGAGGTGGTTGCCGTTGGTGCAGCTATTCAAGGAGCGGTTTTAAGTGGAGATATTACAGATGTACTTTTGTTAGATGTAACGCCACTTTCATTAGGAATTGAAACTTACGGGGGAGTATTTACAAGATTAATTGAATCGAATACAACTATTCCAAGTAAGAAAACAGAAACATTTTCTACAGCTGCCGATAGTCAACCTTCTGTAACCATTCATGTGTTACAAGGAGAAAGATCGATGGCGAAAGATAATAGAACGATTGGACAATTTAATTTAGATGGAATTCCTCCAGCACCAAGAGGAGTGCCGCAAATTGAAGTAATATTTGATATTGATGCGAATGGAATCTTGTCTGTATCTGCGAAGGATAAAGCAACTGGAAAAGCACAGAATATTCGTATCGAAGCGAGCTCAGGATTGAGCAAAGAAGAAATAGAAAAGATGAAACGCGAAGCAGAAGCGAATGCAGATGCCGATGCAAAAGCGAAAGAATCGATTGATAAAATCAATCAGGCGGATGCGATGATTTTCCAAACAGAAAAACAATTGAAAGAGTTTGGAGATAAAATTCCAGCAGATAAACGCACACCAATTGATGAAGCCTTGGTTGAATTGAAAAAAGCACATGAATCGAAAGACTTAGCAGCTATCGACACCGCCATGAATAATTTGAATTCAGTATTCCAAGCAGCATCACAAGAAATGTATGCGCAAGGAGCACAACCAGGTGCTGAAGCAGGCGCAGGTGCTGGGCCAAATAATTCGGCAGGCGACCAAGAAGTTACAGATGTGGATTTCGAAGAAGTTTCTGATAAAGAGAAAAAGTAATAGTAGGCTGAAGGTTTAACACAGAGTATAAATTTCATTTCATGGTTTGAAAGCGGAAGAAGAAATTCTTCCGCTTTTTTTTATATTTATAGGGTTAAAATTTAGTAGTATTAATTTTTTTATTGAGTTAAATGCTCAACCGAAAACGATGTATGGACTAAAAATTTCCAAATTAGTTGTTGATTCATTAGCGAAGTCATTTTATATTGAAATAGCCGTTGGCTTTAGCCAACGGATAAATGAGCATTCCTGTATTCTGGCTTTAGCCAAACAGAAACATTATTTTAATATCGACTTAAGTCGATGAAAACGAAAGATTATTTTCGGCTAAAGCCGGGGAAATTTGATTTGGTTATTCAATTAATCGGCTAAAGCCGATAGCTTTATTTCAATGATCCAATCATTTCCTCAGGTTTCACCCAAGCATCAAATTGTTCATTGGTGAGATAACCTAATTCAATAGCCGCTTCACGTAATGTTTTATTTTCTTTATGAGCTGTTTTTGCAATTTTTGCAGCCTTCTCATAACCGATATGCGGATTTAATGCTGTTACCAACATCAATGAATTTTCCATATTTTTTTTTATAACCGGAAGATTTGCCTCTAATCCTTCTGCACATTTATCATTGAAAGAAACACAAGCATCACCAATCAATCTTGCTGATTGTAAAACATTCGCAGCAATCACTGGTTTGAAAACATTCAATTCAAAGTGACCATTTGATCCACCAAAAGAAACCGTTACATCATTTCCTATTACTTGCGCAGCTACCATTGTCATTGCCTCGGGTTGAGTTGGATTTACTTTTCCTGGCATAATAGAAGAACCTGGTTCGTTATCTGGGATAATAATTTCTCCAATTCCACTTCTTGGTCCAGAGCTTAACATACGAATATCATTGGCAATTTTCATCAATGAAACAGCACATCTTTTTAATGCTCCCGATAATTCTACCATCGCATCATGCGCTGCCAAAGCTTCAAATTTATTCGGAGCAGTTACAAATGGTAATCCAGTAAACTCTGCAATTTTTTTAGCTACCAAAACATCATATCCATTGGGTGTATTCAATCCTGTTCCTACTGCAGTTCCACCCAATGCTAGTTCACTTACCATCACCAATGCATTATTGATTGCACGAATTCCATTATCTAATTGCTGCACATATCCCGAAAATTCTTGACCGAGTGTGAGTGGCGTAGCATCCATAAAATGTGTTCTTCCAGTTTTTACCACATTCATGAATTGTTTCGCTTTTTTATCTAAAGTATCACGTAATTTTTTCATTCCCGGCAACGTTACTTCTGCGGCCATTTTATAGGAAGCAATATGCATCGCTGTTGGATAAGTATCATTTGAAGATTGAGATTTATTTACATCATCATTCGGATGCAAAACTTTTTTTTCATCTGTTAATTTTCCTCCACTAATAACGTGCGCACGGTAGGCGATAACTTCATTTACATTCATATTGGACTGTGTTCCCGAGCCAGTCTGCCAAATCACTAATGGAAATTCTCCTTCTAATTTTTTATCTAAAATTTCTTCACACACTTTTGAAATCATATCGCGTTTTTCGGCAGATAAAACTGCTAAATCATGGTTAGCATGAGCTGCCGCTTTTTTCAAATAAGCGAAGGCATAAATGATTTCTTTTGGCATCGAAGCTTCGGGTCCAATCTTGAAATTATTGCGAGATCTTTCGGTTTGAGCGCCCCAATATTTGTCGGCTGGTACTTCTACTTCGCCCATTGTGTCATGTTCAACTCTGAAATTCATATAGTTAAGTTTTTGATTAGTTCGTGTGAAAATTTCTTCAAAGATATACATTCTTGATATGAGAAATTACTATTTTTACCAAACAAAATTCACAATTATGGTAACGCTTGGACTCATTTTATTCTTTTGCATTTTTGGACTTGGTTTCTGGATGCTGATTTCTTTGTTCGGAGTTTTTATTCCGTATGCGATTACCTTGGCAGTTAGAGAATCTTTTAAGAAGAAAAACTTAAAATAGGTTTTACTTATTTTTTAAAAATATTGAAAAGCCCTGATGGATTATATCGTCAGGGCTTTTTCTGTTTAATTAGTTTTCGAAGAAGTGGTATCTTCTAATCCACATTTTGCATATTTCGATTTGAATTTTTCTTTTTCTTCTGACGACATATTCTTCATTCGTTGTTCCATTTTATTTTTCCAGTAGGAGCGTTTTCCTGAGGAACAATTTCCACCTCCATAATGATTGCCACAACCACAGCCCCATCCACATTTCCAGCTACCAAATAATAGTTTACTTAGCACAAATATACCTAGTGCTTCACAAAAGTTAATCATAGGACCATCAAAAATACTTGGCACTAGCCAATTCCAAAGCAACATGGTTACGGTACCGAAGGCTGCAATTGCTAGCCCTGCAAAGATTCCGATTTTTATAGCGTGTTTTAACATAACAATAGAGTTTAAAGTTTAAGGTTTAAAGTTTTTGAAAGATGAATAGAATGCAGTCCTCCCCCTGCCCGCTAATGATTTTTTAATTTTTAATCAAGGAATCATTGATCCCTTTGGGATTCCAAAGGGGGATATTACGTTTTCAAAAGGGAAGATGTGTTAAATGAGAAAGAAAAACTAGTTCATGAATTCTGCATACACATTTTTCAATTTCTCTCTAAGAAAAATAACAGCATATCTTTTTCTAGATAAAAGTGTGTTGATGCTTTCGCCTGTTTCTTCAGCAATTTCGGCAAAAGATTTTCCTTCTACTTCGTGTTGAATGAAAATTTCTTTTTGAGCTTTTGGAAGTTGTTCTAACGCGTCCGTTAATTCTTCCATCAACATTTCATTCATCATTTTTGTATCAGGTGAATCCAAATCAGTAGGTAATAAATCTGACAATAACAATGGTTCATCATTTTCATCGCGTCCACCAACTAGATTGCTGAATCTTTCTGGTTTTTTCTTGCGGAAACGATCGGTAATACGATTTCTCGCTACTCGGAATAACCATGCACCAGCTTGCTCAACCGGCTTCATTAAACGGTATGATTCGATGAATTGGTAAAAAACATCCTGCAGAATGTCTTCCGCCTCGTCACGATCAGGAACGCGTTTTTGAATAAAGCTTAATAACTTGTTTCGTTGACGAATTAATTCGTTACCGATTTCTTGGTTTTGTGACTCCAATAACGAAGAATCGATTGGAATAGCAATTGCTTTTGATTTATTACTAAAATTGTTGATCTGCTTCATTTTATTTTCAATTGTGAGATGGATTGCTCATGCTTTATTTTCCTCCAGAGGATTTGAGGCATTCGCAATTCATCTTAGTTAGGTAAACGAATCAAGGTTTAAATTTATTTGATTCGGATGAAATAAACTAAGCGAAAACCCTACCAAATCGGTGAGTGACGATAGTGAGTCGGTAAACAAAGTAAATACTGTCAGAAGGACAGAATAATTGTCTGGAATATGCTTTTATGTCAAAGTTTCTTCTAAAAACTGGCTTTAGCAATTTTGCGAAATGGACTTGGATTCACAAACTTTAAACAAATCTCCATTCCTCCTCGGTAATTAGTGGAGTAGTTTAAATCGGAAATATTAAGGTCATAACTTAATCCTAGTACATAGTTCCCAAGTTCAAGCATAGTTTGAAATGATATCGCATCCTTCGCACGCAATGAGATTCCAGCTGAAATAGCGGAGCCTTCAAAATAACCTGTATATCGCGATTCTGGGGTTAATTCATAGCGGCATAATCCAGAAAGCAAGAATTCGCGATGACCTCCTTGCATTTGCAAAAGGAAAGAAGGTAAGAAACTGATTTTAGAATTTTTCATTGAGATATGTGCGCTTTCAAAAACGATAAATTTCATATCCAACCTTTCTGATTCATCGGCATTAAAATAATATTTAGGTCGACTTAAATGAGAAACAGATAAACCAACAGTGTTTTTAAATCCACTTATATCGGCTACAGTTCGACTTTCTTGATTGTAATTCCAACTAGCGCCATATCCAAAATCTATAAATGAAAACGACATTCCATAATTAGGCTCATAGGTTGGTAAATTTGAATCATAACTTAATCCGTCATATTGATTTCCCCAAGAAAAATTCAAGTCTTTAATTTTATTTTGTCCGAATCCAACATATAAGCCGTTTGTTAACGTGTTATTATTATCAAAAGAAACGGTATAGCTAATAGGAATATTTATTCTTAAGCTGGCCAAATTTGAAGTAGCAAGATCATTGAATGCATTCATGCCACTTGCCCAAAAATTTCTATCTCCTCTTTTGTATCCAATTCGTTTACTAATTGAAGCTCCAAATGTTCGGAATCCATTTTCAATTAAATTCCATTGTCCTTTATACTGCATAGAAATATCTAAATCTTTCAATGCTCCAGAGTAACCTGGATTGAAGTATACAGGAGTTAGATAATACTGTGTGAAATGTATATCCTGTGCAGTGATTCTTGCTGAAACAAAAATAATTGATATAAATAAAATGAACTTTTTCATAATCTATTTCATTAAGTGAATTGAACCATTTAATTCTAAAATTTCTCCTGATAATAATGTAACGGTGGCTTGATAAATGAAAACATCTGTATCAGCTAATTTATCTCGGACAAATCCATTCCAGCATTCACCTGGTATAATACTATTAAATACTTTTGATCCCCAGCGGTCAAAAATTGAAACGTCAATTGCCGTAATACAATTTCCATAAATACACCAAGCGTTATTGTTTGAATCATTATTCGGACTAAACGCTTCCGGAATATAAATATCACCGCAAAGAATATCAACCTCAACGACTACCGTATCATATGATTTGCAACCATTACTTCCTGTCACTTCAACAATGTAAGTTGTTGTTGTTTCTGGATGAGCGTATGTGTTTGCGCAATTACCACAATCAACAGTTGCAAGCGGTGACCAAAGGATAGAATTGCCACTCGATACAACTTGTAAATTTGTTGAATCTCCAAGATAAATTATGGATGGGTTTGCTGTTGCAAAAGCACCAGGTGCTGGATTAACCGTAATATTTACCGAGGTAGAATCAATACATGCTCCATTAGTTACGACTAATGTAATAATTTGTGATGTACTAGGAGTAAATGTTAAAGTGCTACCAGTACTTCCATCCGACCATTCATATGTTCCAATAACACCACCCAGAAGAGTTATTGATTCACCATCACAAATAATTGTATCACCAGTAATCGTTGGAATAGGCATCGAAGAAATAGAAATATTCTGTGTTGTTGTAAATGCAGGACAACCATTAGAGGCAGGTATACTATAAGTAATTATATAATTTCCTGAAGTAGATAATGTCGGATCAATTGTACCAGTGGAAGTATTTAATGATAATCCACCAGAAGATGAAAATGTTCCTCCGGCTGTACCATTTAAATTTACTGGAATAGATCCTGAGTTTTCACAAAAGGCAGAAGCACCATAATTAATACTTGCTGAAGGATTATTTGTAATTGTTATCATTGTTGTTGCTGCAAGAGCATTACATCCACCTGAAGCAGCTATTGTATAAGTAATCGTATATATTCCCGGAGTACTTAACACAGGATTTATTACACCTGTAGTTGAATTAATAATTAATCCTGCAGTTGAAGAAAAAGTTCCTCCTGTTGTTCCGACTAAAGTAACATTAGCTGAAGCTGTGTTATTGCAGAATGGAGAACCAGAATAATTTATTGTTGCAGAGGGCGCTGCTGTAATTGTTATATTGGTTGTAGTCACCACCTGACCACATGGCGCACTTGCTGCAATTGTATAAGTTATCGTATATACTCCAGGCGTACTTGTAGAGGTATTGATAGCTCCAGTGGCTGGATTAATACTAAGTCCTACAGTGGATGAATAAGTTCCACCTGAGCTTCCAGTTAAAGTTACGTTAACATTTCCTACAATGGCACAAAACGGACTTCCTACATAATTTATAGTTGCCGAAGGAGCTGCTGTTATAGTCACATTGGTAGTCGCTACGAATGCAGCACAAGATCCACTGGTTGGAATAGTATATGAAACCAAATAAGTATTTGGCGTACTTAGCGAGGAATTAATTTGTCCTGTAACTGGGTTGATATTTAATCCTGCTGTTGATGAAAATGTTCCTCCTGTTGTTCCTGTAATTACTACCGCTCCTGTCGTACTCGTTGAACAGAATGGTGAACCAGAATAATTTATTGTTGTAGAGGGCGCTGGTGAAATTGTTACGCTGGTAGTAGTTATGCAACTTCCGTCATCATAAGTGACAGTATAGGTTGCAGGAGTACTCAATGATGGATTTATTGTTCCTGTAGTTGAATTAATATTCAATCCTGCAGGTGCGCTATAAGATCCACCTGAAACTCCTGTTAACGTAACAGTAGCCGAAGTGGAAGATGTACAAAAAGGAGAGCCATTATAAGTAATAGTATTCGTTGTACTTCCTGCAAAACTTAATGCACCATTATTCGAGCCGGTACAACCGACAAAGTCAGTAATTGTAACCTGATAAGTTCCGACTTGCAAACCAGTTGTATTCGCAGTAGTAGAAATAACAACGCCTGGATTAATAGCGTTTTCCCATTCATAGGAAATTGTACTGCTACAAGTTGTGATTGTTGCATCAATTTCTCCATCGTTTCCGGAGCAGGATTCAGGTGAAATTTCATTCACAGAATTTACTACCGGTGGATTCACGCATGTACCACATAATACAACATCGTCAATTAATACAGTTCCCCCATTTCCGGTATTGGTAGGGCATTGACCTGTAAGAATCATATAAGAGAAGTCGGTTGTTGGTGTGAAAGTGATAGACTGTGGTTTCCAATAATTATCGACAGCCGAAGGGTTTGTTAAACATCCCAATAAAGTAAGATTTGGATCACATCCATTATAAGGCGGAGCTACATTCGAACCATAAACACAAAGTGTATTGTCGGGAGCATTATCGGATCGAGGTGTGGTTGCTTTGAATTCCAAAGTATATTCCATGCTGCAGCCTAAATTTACCTGTTGAACCATAAATCCTTTAAAGAAAGTTCCACCAAGGATTATTCCTGCATATCCATCTCCTGTTGGAGGAGGAAAGGTTCCACCGCCATTCAATCCTAAATTGTAATTATTGATATCGAAATATGGATAATACATCGGACTATTGTAATAACCGAAACATACCGTATTGTAATAATCTCCATTGCCTAGCCATCCTGTTGCATTGGATAATTGACCTGTATTGCTGGGACAGGATGAATAATTTTCAAAGCTTCCATTAGTAATTAGATTAGATGTACATGTAGAAGTGCAATTTGTGAATTCCACATCTACGCTGGCGCTTGCGCTGATACATCCTGAAGTATTATTGATTACGTAATAAGTAGTGATTCCAACAATTGAAGGCGGAGTGAATGAAGCACCTGTTCCTACTTGATTTGATAATCCAGCATCCGAATACCAATGTGTACCACTACTTGAATTAAGCGCAGTAATATTATCTCCAATACAATACCACGAATTTGGCGTGTAAATTATTGGAGCTGCAGGAGCTGTTGAAATAGCATTTACTGTTAAAGCAGTAATTGTTGAAATACAACCCGTAGTCATGTCTTGAGTGGTTATGTTGTAATTACCAGGAGCCAATCCAGAGAAAGTTGTACCTACTTGATACGCCCCACCATTGCTATATTGTATCGTTGCACCAAGCGGAGAAGCTACCACAATTGTTCCGGTAGGTGTTGTACAAGTTGGTTGTGTTATTGTTCCAATAATAGGTGCTGTTGGTGGTACAGGAGGTGTTGTGGACCATATAATTCCTTGACCGCAACCTTCACTATCTGTAAGAATACAATTTATTGGACCAGAATAACCAAAAGGCACTGTAACGACACTATCAGTCCCTAAAGCAATTGGTCCCCATACATAACTAACTATTGGCCCGTTACTTGAAAACACGCCAACAGTAAATATATCTTGGCAGTTAGCAATTGAATCTAAGTAGAATGGATCTGGTGGTGCTAAAATAGTTATATAAACACTATCAGTTGATGAACAACCTGCGGCATTTGTAACTGTTAAATAATACCAACCCTCATTAAAAAAATTAAGTCCCAAATGAAGTGGATTAGTAGGGTTTTGAAGCGTGCTACTAAATCCACCGCCAAAACCAGGCCCAGTCCATAAATATGTACCAATTGATGGTGTACTTAATGTTACAAGATTCTGATCACATATTGTTGTATCGGCTATAATTATTGCAATTGGAGCTGTTGGAATAGCATTTACAGTTAAAACAGTTACAGTTGAAATACAACCTGTAGTCATGTTTTGAGCGGTTATGTTGTAATTACCAGGAGCCAATCCAGAGAAAGTTGTACCGACTTGATATGCTCCACCATTGCTATATTGTATCGTTGCGCCAAGCGGAGCAGATACCACAATTGTTCCAGTAGGTGTTGTACAAGTTGGTTGCACAGTTACTGAAGCCGTTGGAGCTGCAGGAGGAACCAAGGGGCCAGCGAGCATAATAGCTCCAGCACTACAACCTTCAGTATCAGTCACTGTAAAAACAACTTGAGGTCCAAGATAGCCTGGAGGCAAATTTATTACACTTGTTGTTCCGAGTGAATTTCCACCACCAGGTCCCCAAGCATATGTTACAATCGGTCCATTACTTGTTCCGACAGAGCCAGTTAAAGTTTGAACACAATTTAAAATACTACTTGCAATAGAAGGTGAAGGAACAGCCAATATTGTAATATAAATACTATCTGTTGCTGAACAACCTCCTGCATTTGTAACTGTTAGATAATACCACCCTTCATTAGCAAAACCATCACCTAAAAAAATAGGATTAGTTGGATTTTGGAGTGTACTGGTAAATATTCCTGTCATATTTCCACTTGGCCCTGTCCATAAATATGTTCCAATTGAAGATGTGTTTAATGTAACTCCAAAATTTTCACATACCGTTGTATCGGCTATGATTGTTACAATTGGAGCTCCATAAACGGTTATTGGAATTATTTTAATTGATGTTTGACAGCGTTCAGTTAAAGTTAAAGTTACACTGTATGTTCCAGGAGAACTGAAAATATGGGAAGGACTTGTAAGAGTAGATGTATTACTTGCGCCTGAGGCAGCGTCGCCAAAATTCCACAAATAAGGAGGGCAGTCGCCAATTGTTGTTGATGAATTAGAAAACGTTATTGGTGAAGGTAAACAAACCGTTGTTGGTGAGAATGTGAAGTTTGCTGCAATAACAGGTTCTACATATGTAGGATCCTTAAACCAGCTTTGGATGAACTGTGGTATGCCGTATTGTGTCATAAAACTTGAATCGGTAATGCTAAATGAATTTGCTTGCAAATTACAAGTTAAGCCTGGGTTATTTGGAAACTCTATATAACTGCCTAAAGAACTATTCCATCCAAAAACATAGAGTTTACAATCTGGAGCTAATTGCATTTGACCATAAATAAAAATACCTGATACAAATGGGTCATAAATCTGAACAGCAGATGCTGCAATATTTGCAGCCAATACATCTAGTTGATAAATCCCTGTAAAATAGCCATTAGTGTATAGATATTGTCCATTATTTGAAAAAGAACAACCGTATCCTCTTGTTACCATCGTTTCCTTATGACAAACTTTTCCTGTTTCATTGTCAAATGTATAAAGCTCACAAAGATCATTGTCCGCAGCATACGCTATATGTCTCCCTGTGGGTGAAGCCATAAGTTGCCCTCCTTTTATTGCTACTAAAGGAACATTTGAAATAACTGGGGCTGCTATTCCAGATGCAGTAACTAAATAAGCAAACATTTGTAAACTGGTATGAACAATTAACCAAGTTCCTGTTCCATCACAGTTTTCAACAGCGGTCATTTGTTCTCTAACATTTGCCTGTAATAATGTGTTTTTAGTTGCAACGATAATGTCTCCTTTTCCGCCATCTAGTAACATATCTACTTCTGAATAAGATAAGCCACCTGCACCACTCCCAATCGCAAACAGATAGTACCGATTCGTATTGGTAGGATTAGGTATTGCTAAAAACCCTTGGGAGGCACTTACATCGCTTAACAAGCCATTACCATTAGGCATAATTTGATGGGCATTGTTTCTAATTCTGTTAGCAAAGGCATAAAAAAGCAAATTTCCATTTACATCTGCCATTGAGCAGCCACTTTCCATGTCTGGCGTATTTACTTGAGAATCATCTGAATGACTTGGAGGTGAACTACAGAGAAAATTTAAGGAGATTCTACTCCCAAAATCCCAACGTGCAGCTTGCTTTGTGTAACACAATGCAATTCCAGGTGATATTGTAACAGTTACGGGAGTTATTAAACTTGTGCATATTTGAGGGGCAACGGAAGCGCCTTCTTGTTCAACAACGTAGTACGTGGTTGCGCCGGGAGTATTAAGAGGTGTAAAATTAATTCCAGTTCCTACAAGTGAAGTGAGTGCCAAATCGGAATACCAATTGATAATTCCACTACCACTATAAGGAGATGTGGAGGTAAGTGATGTTATTGGATCACCTGCACAATAGTTAATATTACCTGTTATTGAAGGTGTAGATAGAGAATCAACAAAAACAAATTCTTTATCTGAGTATATCGTATCACCACATGGTGAAATCAAAGTCAAAATAAAGCGAGTGGTTGCAGATGTAAGGTTAATTGTAGTTGGATTAGTAACATTAGGGTTTACTAGATAGGTAGGAGATAGTGGAGACCAGCCCGCTACAGTGCTTATTTGGCCTTGCCAAAAATAAATAGCGTCTGCAGAATCAGCAGCTCCCCCTAAGATAGTACTTGTATTATAACAAATTTGCTGAGATCGACCAGGTGTCATTAAATCCCCACTATTAAAAAGCTGCGCATCGTAATAATAAAAATAATTTGCGATTCCATACTGTGCCAAAGCACTAAGTGCTAATCCTGAATTTACAAAATTGGGAGTACTGTATATTCCTGGATCATTAACAACATGTAAAAAATTAGTATTGGTCTTATTCATATACATTTTAGTATTCTTCTTTTGGAGTGACGCTAGACCTGCTGCGACACCAGTATTAATATCCGAAAATATAGCGCCAGATGGGCTTGTAGCAATATCGTATCTTCTTAATATCATATTAGCGCTTACTGCATCAAAAAATGTAAAATATAATACCCCGCCAGTCCAGCAAGCACCAAAGTTAAAAGTTGGCATAAAGGGCGAAAGAGAGGGTTGGTAAATAGTAGTTTTTCCTGAAACTATTCCAGTAAGTGAATTAAAATTATAGGTGTTAAATTCACAGTTTTGATTTGAGGCGTCAGCAATTTTTGTATAATCGTCATTAAAACACATCCATCCGTTAACATTATTTCCAGCACCTTGAAAGTTGCTAAAAGTAGAGACGACAGGCGTTGTGTTCACACCTGCTGAAGTTACTTCAAAAGCTAAAAAGATATCTGCATTGGATGTACCTGAATTATTATTCCTTGTTATTATCCAGTAATCCTCCCTAGTTCCTTTTTGTGCAGCCAACATTTTTTCGGATCCATTAGCATAAATAAGAATATTTTTTTGTACTGCAATGACATCACCATTACCAGAATTAGCAGTTATATCGACAACTGAATACCTTAAGTGACCAGAAACACTTGTATAAAATATATAATACTTATTACAATTTCCAGGCATCTGAATAATTAATGCTCCCATGGTAGAAGAATAATCTCCCATAATCCCAGAGCCATTAGGCATAACATTATTGTTAGCGTCATAAACATTCATTTGAGTGGTATTAGATGCAGGTGTACCTACATAAAACAGCAAGTTCCCCGTGCCATCTGCAATGGCGCAAGATTGCTCAATATTATCTAATGCAATCGGTAATACTGAAGTTGTGGGCGGATCAGTAACAAAGTTTAAATGATTACTATTTCCAAATATCCAATGATTGTTAACCCTGGAAATGTTTTGTGCTTTTATAAAATTGATCTGCAGGCAAAGCAACAGAGTCACACATAAAAATTTTGATTTTATCATATTGTTCAAAGCTTGATAAATTTATAAGAGAAATAATCCGTTTTTAAAATATAAACACCCTGGTTCCAATTTTTAATTTCGATTAAATTATTCTCATGGGTGTTACCGGTCATTACTATTTTCCCGGTTAAATCATAAATAGAAAAAGAAATATTATTTTCAAAATTAGAAATGGTAATAAAATCATTTGCTGGATTTGGAGAGATGATAATTTCATTTTTTATTTCATCAATACCGACTGTACTAGTTGCGGTTTCCATTATACCGAGGCTCATGTTTAAGAATTTTCCAGATCCGGTTTGTGTTGAATCAACAGAGCGAACGAGATAATAATAACTTCCGGAAACCGGAATATTGGTATCATTGAATGATGTTGTGGTTTCATAGTTCAATGTAAGTTTTGTCCATGATTCCTCATTGGCTTCTCTTCTAAAAACGTGATAACCTAAAACGTTGGATGCGGCATTCCAGTTTAGTGTAATCGATCCATCATTGTTAGATGATAAAAATAGATTTGAAGGTTGAGGTAAATAATTCATACGCAAAGTAGGATCACCCAGTTGAGCGATATGAATCCATTGGCTAAAATTATTTAAAGTGGAAAGAAAGTAGGTTCCTGTGTTGTTTTGGGATAGTTTGATACAAGTTCCTATGGTTTCTCCCATTGCCATGGGATGATAATGTAAAAAGGGTCTACCAGACCATGCCGATGCTAATATTCTTCCTGAACCCAATGCTGATCGCAGTAAATTATTCTGAGAATCCCAATCACCAAAATAGCTTCCAAATAAAAGAGTAAATGTGGAATTATAATCATTATTTACAAAATCAGATGAAGAAACGATACCTGCTGCATCTGTAAATGTTCCAGGCCCTGTACCATAACTCCATAAATAGTCCTGATTTGACAATAAAGAAAAGTCAGCAATTGTTACATTAGAAATTCCGGTGAGAGAAGAAAAGTCGGATTTAGCGCTGGCAGAAAATCCTTCTGGCATGCTTTGAAAATTATCTTCAATCAAACAGGAATTGCCAGGGACATAACCAAAAGTTTTGAATGCATGAAGTTTGTTAAGGTAAATCTGCATTAAATCTGTTTCTGATGATGTAAATCCCGGTAAATTATAGAAATCTACACGAGCTATTTCTAGCTCCACATTTGAGGGTAAAGTATTTCTATCCCATTTGCCATCACCTGGTAAATTATGGTTTCGTGGATCAGTTGCAACGGCTGAATTTATCGTTAAATCATTCCATGTTCCATTCATATCTGCATAATAAACATCCGCAGGCCACGCACCTTTATGATCAGGATGACCGTCAGGATTAATATTTCCAGAGTAGGGAACAGGAACATGCCCCAATAAAAAAACGGATTTGAAATATTGAGAGTCTGAATTATATAAATTCTGAATAATAGTTTTTACGGATGTTGAGGTTGACAATCGATTTACATCCTGGCGATAAACAAACCAACCATCCGCCTCAATATCATTAATCAATTCAGTAATTTCTGCATTTAAAGTTATGTTGAAATAATCATCGACTATTAAAATGAGTTTTCCCTTATTTCCATTTAATTCAGTTTTTAATCCGGTAAGAACATAACCTGTTCCATCGGTATTCGCATCTCTTACCACTTTATATTCAATCAATGTTCCGGATGTAATCGTGTTGTCAATGTAATTTTGGGCTGAGCTACTTAAAGTGGCTATTGGATTTCCCCATGATGTTGCCCCATAATTTTTTTTATAAATTAAATATTGATTACTCGAAATATTAGCGTTCCAGGAAAGTTGAATGGCTGAGTTATTGTTTATGGGTATTGCCTCTACATTAATCGATAATGAGTCTGAAAAGCTTTGTCCAAAAGTGGATAAAAAACCAAATAATGAAAAAATGCAAATTAATATTACGGGAAAAAAGATTTTCATATTCCTAATTTTATAGTATTTAAAATTAAAAATAGGCCACATGAATATCGATTTAAAAAAAACATATATTTACATTTCGAAAGTGTTAATTGTTTATATATATCACTGTATTTCAATATTATATAATTATTTTAATTACTTTTTATGAGTAAGAACTCAGCATTATTACTGTTAATCAATCAATTAAGCCCTCCTGAAAAGGCTTATTTCAAGAAAAATTTCTTTCAATTTACAGGAGGCAAAGAGGTAAATTATAAAGTCATTTTTGATCGTATTCTGGAGTATGGTGACGATGATAATAATTTTTTATCGCAATATATTTCGAGTTCTCAAATATCACGAGTTAAAAGCTATTTATATGAGCAATTACTTTCTTCGCTTGAATCATATGCTGTAGGTTCAGATCAGAATTTTCAAATTAAGCGATCTCTAAATAAATGTTATTTATTATTTCAAAAAGGTTTAATTGTTCAGGCTAAACAATGGGTTGAAAAAACGATTTTACAAGCTCATAATTCATTCAGTTATCATAGTTTATTGGAAGCATATTCTATTAAAAGAAAAATTTTGATGACCGAATTGAATCTCAAAGAAATGAAGGAGATTATTTTAGAGGAAGAAAAAATCCATCTTTTGTTGGAGGAAATAAGGGACATGGATAAATTATATCTTCAGGTTGTTGTAAATTCATTTACAAAGGGAAATATTATCAATAGGACAGAACTGGAAAAATATAAGGAGGAATTTGGATTTATAGTAAAGATGAAAGTAGAGCAATTTAATTCGGTTATTGCGATTTCCCAATATTATAGAATCGCTTCCATTTATTATACGAATATCAGAAATCTTGAGTTGTCCTGTGAGAATGCATGGATGCGAGTGGAATTATTGGAAGCAAATCCTTTGTTTATTGAGAATGATCACCAGAATTATATCAATGCACTAAATAATGCGATTGATATTTCTATTTTTACTTCACGCATAATTGAGGCAGAGAAATTGAGTATTAAATTAAAGAATTTTAAGCCGAAAAGTTTGTTTTACATTCAAAGAAAGAATATAAGATATTGTATTACACGAATGCAAATTGATGTTTACAAAGGAGTAAAAAAGAGTCACGATGAGATGATTAAAAGTGCCTTGACTTTTCTGCATAGCGAAAGTGATTTTTTAAGAAAGGATGAGAGAGTTGAAATGTACTTTTTACTTTCAGCATTACTTTTCAATAATGGCGATTATAAAAATTCGAAAACAGAAATTGTTAAATTTTTGGCTGAACCATTAAGTGATATTCGCATCGACTCGCAATGTTATATGAGACTCATGTTAATTTATATTTATTTTACGCAGGGGGAATACGAGTATCTGGAAAATTTGATTAAAAACACACATCGATTCTTAAGAAATAAAAATTTTCTGTATGGCACGGAGAAATTTCTTCTTGATTTTATTAAAGGACAAATTGAAAACAAGCTTAGGAAAAAATCATTTTTAAGAGAAATAAATAATTACAAACAAAAGCTTGACCAGGTAATCGAAATGGAGGGAGATGTTAGTTTCGGAAAATTTATCCATTTCAATTAATTATTCCTTGATTATTTTACATTTTTCAATTATTCCAGAGTGGTAGTATATTTCAAGCAGATAAATGCCCGAAGGTAACTCCAATAACGAAATAGAGGATTCAGCGCTTCCGGTTTGTACCAAATTACCCGTTAAGTCAAAAATTTTATATTCAAAAGAAATTGCGGAATTATTGGTGTTAACAGTTATATAGTCGTTTGAAGGGATTGGATAAATTTTAAAAGATGCTGATTCTTTTATCTCAGTCCAGACAATGTTTGAATAACTAAATTCCCCATTATAATCGGTTTGTTTTATTCGGTAATAATTTAATCCTGCAATTTGAGAATCATCTAAAAAGTTGTAAGCTATGGTAGCCACGATTGTACCTGCTCCCTCTTTAATACCTATTCGATTCCAGTATAATAAGTCATTGGATTTTTCAATTGTAAAGTAATCATTGTTTATTTCATTTTGTGTTATCCATTTTAGTTCTACATTCGAATCACCATTAATCACTTCGAGATGGAAAATTTCAATAGGTAATGGAGTACATGGGATTGGAGTTTGCTTAGTTCCTGTAAATTCTCTAAAGCCAATATCCGGTCTGTTTAATGAAGATGCATTTCCTCTTACAGCCGAAACGTAATCATTTGTCACGGAAGCGAGTAATTGCCCTCCACTTTCGCAAAAACTTGTCATTCCATTTTGTAAGTGGTATTTATTGATAATCGATCCGGAACCAATAAATGGAGAAATCTCTGTATACGTGCTATCTTCATTGGCAGTTGTCATAAAAGTTTTATAGTTACTACATGCATTTGGTCTATTAAAATCTGGATCATTGGTTGAGTTATAACCATTTACTATTGGTGAGGATACGGTTGTGTTTTCTGAATACAAATAACAGTTACTTGAATTGGGAGTATAATACACGTTATAATTTGAAGTAGCTGCAAAATTCGAAGGTGCCGTGCCAGACGTACCGGTTACTCTTTGCATCGCTGAAACCGTTCCATTGCCCAAAGGTGTTGCATTTACATATAAAATATTATTTCTTGCATCAAGACTCGTAGTGTTTGATTGATAGACCATTCCTGCAGCACCAAAATTTGTTCCGCTTCCCGTTAAAATCGTCCCATATCCAAGCGCAATTGTATTATGATATACCGAATGCGTTCCAAGCTTCAAACGCATTCCTTCTATCGAAGGTAATGTTCCGCCATCTCCATGTGTAATATCCGCAATGAGATTATTATATACGCTTGAAAAACCACCTGCTTGACATCCAATTTCAATACCCTTTAATCCGCCTGTGCTCGATAAAGAAATGCATGAGGATGATAATGAATATATCAAATTATCATGAACCGAAATTGTTTGTCCGGCTAATACATTTTCATTGAGTATACCTTGGCTCGGGCCGGAATTAATTGCACTTAAATTGTAAATTTCATTTGAATAAATATATCCGTAGGTTCCTGATGAGGTATAGATACCTCTGAAGCTATTGTTAGCATTGAAAGTATATATACTATTTCCATAGCAATTTACATTCGAATTAGTTGTTATATTAAATCCCCAAATTACGTTTGCCCCGGAAATTGTATGGATATTATTATTGGCTAATGTAAAATTATTGTATCCTTTCGAAGCTGAAATACCTATAAAAATTCCGGACGTAAATGTACAATTAGAGATTGTGTTATTAGAAATGTTTTTAATAATTGTATTGCTCGCACCTCCACTAGATTCATTAAACATATAACTGGTGTTCACCTCTCCACCGTTTACATATGAAAAATTATTATTAGTAACATTTAGGGTGCCTGCTGCATTGGTGTTATTTGAGTTAACAAAACCGTAAACTGATATCAAATTATTTCCTGCAGTTACATTAATATATGGAGTCGTTGTACCGGATGTGATATTTCCACTAAAGGTCAAATTTGTTATAAAGGCTGTTCCATTATTGAAAAAGTAAGAAGCACCATAGGTAGCATTGTTCATCATAGCGATGTTCCAATCGTAAAAGTAATTATTCGTAATATAAAGATCAGTTAGACTTGTTACGGAACTTCCAATATAAATAGCACGATAAGTAATAGCATTTGCAATATTTCCTCCTGAAAATGAAAATAAATTACCATCCATGTTAATGGATCCCGTACCTGCCACATCGGATTGTAAACCGAAAGCTCCCCCATTAATACTTCCCATATTCAGAAAAATTTCATTGTCTAAAGCATCAAAGGAGCTGTTGGTAGAAGTTGAATGATGGATACCATAAATGTTTGCACTGGATGCTGCTCCTCCGGCAGCATCATTATCAATATAATTATTCCGAAACAAAATATAGTTTTGATATATTACATAGATTCCTTTACTGATGAAATTTTCAATTACATTGGCAGTGCAGTTATTATTTTGATCATACAATAAAAAGGGAGAACTATCATTAATTCCTCTGATGAAAATTCCGTTAGTTACATTTCGAATATTGTTTTGATCAATTTGTAAATCTGAGTTAGTTCCTGATGTAGTTCCTCCTGTACTGGTTAAAATAGTGGTTGAAGTTCTTGTCATGGGTATAGAAACTACACCGGCTGTTCCAACCATTCCGCTTCCTCCACTCCAAGCAGCAGGATTGTTTTTATTCAGGGTAATATTACTCTGTGAGATTCCGATATTTTGTGAACCATTTGTATTGTTCTCCCTGAAAATGCCATAGCCATATTCCATCCATGTAGTCTCATTATTGTTTGTTCCGTTTTCCATAAGATCTATTTCAATGATCGAAACATAATCAACCCCTACAATAGAAAATATTCCATCAAAGTAATTTGTGCTAGATCCTGTTTTCGTGCCTGTATAAGCATAAATGACCGGATTAATTCCACCACCTGATTTACGAATCGTGATTGATTTTGATACTGAACTGTGTTTGGAAACCGGTACACTGGGATTATATTGAAGAATGATTCCTCCAACCGGTGAATTTTCCGAATGTCCTGATGCTACTTCTACGAATAGCTGAACACTTAATCCGTAATTATTAATACTGTCAATAGCAACAGCTATTGTTGGGTAATTAATACTTGGTACATTAATAGTTCCTGTATTAAGTTGTGCATTTCCAGTGGTTACAATTAAAAATATCCATATGTAAAAAATGTATTTCAATTTTTTAGGATATTTTATGATTTTAATTTGTTTTAATTATTTTTCGCACAGAGTTTCTAATTTTTATAATATACATCCCTGCCGGTAAGGTTTGTGTAGAAATGGTTTCTAAGGATGAGTTAATTTTACCTATCAAAAATTCTTTCCCATTTATATCGGTTATCGTATACGAATCGTCTGCAGTATATGCTCCTTGAATAATTAATTCATTTTCGAATGGGTTCGGATATACCTCAAAATTTTGAATTGTATTTTCGTTTATTGAATTAGGATTGATAGTTGAACAATAATAAATCTTGGCTCTGAAATCAAATTGCCCGTAAGTACCACCGAATCCGGTCATGGTGGAGAACAAATAAAAACCAAAATCGTTGGCATTAATATCAACTGAATTAAGATTGGTACTCCATACATCATAATTTCCTCCTAAAGTATCAATACTTCCGGATGAAGTTGAATCACGTTTAGCCGTTCCAATAATTGTTCCTCCACTCATTACATAAATCGAATCTATAACATAAGTATTCGAATTCATTCCTCCATGATTATGAATAATCTCGATTCCGGTAATATCAGCCACAGCGGGTAAGTTGAAATCAAAATCATAAAAATGTATTGCAGGAGAAAATTGAGCACCGCCAGAGCAAACCCAAATAGGCATATTGGTAAATGCCGTACCATTATGATTCATAAGTCCCATATTGATATAGTTTGAGTGTGAGCCAACGATTGTCACGGCTGCTGTACTATCTGGGATTTGATAAGCCGTTTCATAAGGTAAACCAAAACATTGAGCGCCAGGAACAATAACCGAATCACAAACCTGTATAGTTGGATTGGGCATACAACCGAAATCCCATAACGTCATACACATATAATGTGCACCATTCGAAAGCGTCAAAACTGGATCATTTGTGTTCGACACTTGTGTGCCATCAACATTCCATACTATGCCATTTCCTGTTCCTAAAATAACATTAGGTGTATTGTCAAAAGTTACAATATTCCCCGAAACTGAATAAGAAAAGTCATAATCACAGGGATCTTGAATATTTACGTACACGGAGTCACAAACCTGTATAGTTGGATTGGGCATACAACCGAAGTCTGCTACTGTCATACATACGTAATGTGCCCCATCTGTTAATGTTAATACAGGATCATTTGTGTTCGACATTTGTGTGCCATCAACATTCCATACTATGCCATTTCCTGATCCTAGAGTAACATTAGTATTGTCAAAAGTTACAGTATTACCATTTGCGGAATAAGTAAAAGAATAATTACATTGTGAATTTGAATAAAGGCTAAATAGAATAATAGCAATTAATAGGCTGGTAAGTTTTTTAGCAAACATAGTTTTGATTTTTTATTTAAATCAAAACTATTTCAATGATAATTTTTATTAAAGTAAAAGAATGCCTAATTATTACATTTCATTCCCTTAAAAATATTTTTATGTTATTGTATTACAAATATATATAAACGAAAACAATACGTTTTATGATACAAAATGTTGATGCTCCAATATTGCTAAATTCTCTTCAAAATCTCTTTTTCCACTTCTTCAGAATCCCATTTCTTATCAATATCAGGTATAGCCATAATTTCTTTCATGATGTTTTCTTGGCGAGTTCCTTCTTTTAAAGCAGTAGAGTAGCGGATATGTGGACTATATGTTACCATCGTGTATAAAGGAATCCACTTATCCGGATATTTTTTAGAAAAATTGGCTTCGATTTTTTTCTGTAATAAGAATTTTGGATCAGCCACACGATCTCGCATTTCTATAAAATTGCCTACCGCCAAATCTGCAATGGCATCTCCATCTGGTTTACGTAAGAAGGAATATTCTTCAAATATTTTATTCCAATCTTCTCCGTGTTTTTCCATCAATTCATTCATCACTACACAATCTTCAAAACCACAATTCATTCCTTGTCCATAGAAAGGAACAACAGCATGTGCTGCA
The DNA here is from genome assembly GCA_945865695.1 of Chryseobacterium gleum. Lineage (GTDB taxonomy): Bacteria > Bacteroidota > Bacteroidia > Flavobacteriales_D > UBA2798 > CAMBFX01. Next base: position 23,803 of record CAMBFX010000020.1, read on the forward strand.
TCTCCAACCAAGGCAAGTTTATCTTTATAATTCCACGGTGAACATTTAACGGTTACCAATGAAGAAACGGGATTATTCATATAATCTTCTTCTAAGGTTGGCATTAATGGAATTACATCTGGGAATGTTTTTCTAAAAAATTCCAACATTTTTTCTTTCGTATTTATCGTTGCAAAAGATTTTTCTCCTTCGAATGGAAAAAATAAGGTGCAGGTAAATGTATTGTCTGTATTAGGTAATGCAATCAACATGAATTGTCCGCGTGGCCAAATATGAAGTGCGTTTTTTTCCATGGCAAATTCGCCTGTGATAGTGGGTTGAATACATAATTCTTTGTATCCATGTTCTAAATAGATTTGTTGGTAATTAAAACGGTCTGTTCGAGTTTGCATTTGAGATCTTCCAGCAGAAAACGCACCGTCTGTTGAAAAAATTCGATCCGATTTTATTTCTGAGATTTGACCAGTTTCTGTATTTTCAAAATGGGCAATAGCATTTTCTAAATTAACATCGGTACATTTTTCATTGTAAATAATTTTTGCACCATTTTTTTCTGCGAGACCCATTAAAACACAATTCAATCCTCCTCGAGAAACAGAGTAGATGGCTTGTTCATCAGTTCCGTATGCTTGATAAGTTAAATTACCTTTATCATCGTGCATCATTCTTCCTTTCATAGGAATGGCTACTTTTTTTATTTCGTCAGCAATGCCTACGCCTTGTAAACCTCTCCAGCCTCTATCACTCAAAGATAAATTGATTGATCTTCCTGCCGACATGGTGTTTTTACGCATATCAGGTCTGCGTTCGTAAATCGTTACTTTGTATCCTCTTTTCAAGAGGTAAATACTAAGCAGTGATCCTACCAATCCTGCGCCAATAACTGTGAAATTTTTACTCATAATTTTATTCTTGAATCAAATGTATCAGAAAAGTAATTTTTGAAAAATAATTTATGTTTGGAATGGAAGATTTTTCGTTTTTTGTTTTTTGTTCTTAAATTCTTAATTATTAATTTTCAATTATTAATTTTTTCAATGTCCCCGTTTCCAATGTTTGCTGTATTTATTATCGAATTTCGAATTTTTCCGTTGTCGTTGCATTTTTCGTAATCTCTTTCCTGCAAATCGTATAGCCAATAATGCACAAATCAAAATAAAAAAAGTTAATAGAATAATTTTAATCTGTTCCATTTTATAAATATTTTTTTTCTTTGAGATCCTTGAAAATTTTAGTTCCAACAAAAACGCCAAATGATAATAATACAATGGCGAAAATAAAGGTATCTTGTTCTAAAGGCATAAATAGCGATGAGCCAACAGAAACCATTCCGCCAAGATAAATTGACGAAGTAACCAAACAGGCATTTCTACCATTGTCTTTCAATAAAAAATAAATCATACAACCAAACATTAACATCGGAATTCCCAATACTAATGCTAACGGAAGTATATCCATCATTTCATAAACATTTCGACTTTGCGTTTCAATAGGATCTGCATTCATTCGCATCATCATAGATCCTGCCACCAATACCAATAGAATTATATATAACGAACGTCCACCTCTCATAATACTGATTTTAATAATTGACCAAATTTATACATATCTTCAAAACTATTATACAGCGGAACGGGAGCTAATCGTATCACATTGGGCTCGCGCCAATCGGAGATTACGCCACATGATAATAAATCAGTAAATAGATTTTTTCCTCGATTATGTGCTACAAATGAAATTTGACAACCTCTTTGGGTCTTATCTCTTGGAGTAATAATTTCAAATTTCTTATCAGCGGGTTGTTCAGAACTAACGTCATCAATAATAAATTCGAGATAGCCAGTAAGTTTTTCTGCTTTTGCAATTAAATTATCCATTCCAGCTTCATGAAATACTTCAAGTGCAGCAAAATGAGCCGCCATGGATAAAACAGGGGCATTTGATAATTGCCAACCCTCTGCAGTTTCAATGGGTTTAAATCCTTTCTCCATTTTGAATCGAGTAGTTTTATCATATCCCCACCATCCAGCAAAACGATTCAAGTTACTTTTATGGTGTTTTTCGTGAATAAAAACTCCACTTACTCCACCAGGACCAGAGTTCATGTATTTATAACTGCACCAAGAGGCAAAATCTACATTCCATTCATGCAATTTTAGTTTTGCATTTCCAGCGGCATGGGCTAAATCAAATCCAACTATGATTCCATATTGTTGGGCATGTTTGGTGATTTTTTCCATTTCAAAAAGCTGACCCGTGTAGTAATTCACTCCACCCATCATCACCAATGTTAAAGAATCTTTATTTTCGTCAATGAGTTTTAAAATATCTTCGGTACGAAGGGTATATTCTCCATCACGAGGTTTTGCTTCTATAATTGCATCATCTGGATTTTGTCCGTGAAATTTCACTTGTGTTTCTAATGCATATTGATCAGATGGAAATGCTTTTACTTCGCAAAGTATTTTATATCGAGTTTTTGTTGGACGATAAAAGGAAACCATTAGTAAATGAATATTCACCGTAAGTTGATTCATACAAACTACCTCTGAATGTTTCGCGCCAACAATTTCAGCAGCATACTCGGTTAAATTTTCGTGATAGGAAAACCAAGGATGTTTTGCAAGAAAATGCCCTTCCACTCCTAATTTCGACCAATCATTTAATTCTTGTTCAATAAAATATTTGGTGCGTTTAGGTTGTAATCCCAAAGAATTACCAGTGAAATAAACCACATCGCTTCCATTATGTTGTGGAATATGAAATTCGTTTCGAAAAGGAGCGAGTTGATCGTCTTTGTCGGCTTGTTGTGCAAATTCTAATGTGTTTTTGTAGTTCATGTTTATCCGATGATTAACATTTGTTTTTCATTATTTCCCCCCAAAGATATATATTTGTAAAGTAAATTGATACTATGAAACGCCAGCGATCCACCGAACTTTTTGAAAAAGCTAAAAATTATTTTCCAGGAGGAGTAAATAGCCCTGTAAGAGCCTTTCGCTCAGTGGGAGGAACTCCACTTTTCATTAAGAAAGGAAAAGGAAGTAAAATTACAGATGCTGATGATAATCAGTTTATCGATTATTGTTGTTCTTGGGGACCACTGATTTTGGGTCATGCCAACGATAATGTGGTCAATGCTATTAAAACAACTGTTGAAAATGGAAGCTCTTTTGGAGCACCTACGGAGTTGGAAAATGATTTGGCAGAACTCATTTTAGGAAATAATAAATTTATTGAGAAAATTCGTTTTGTGAGCTCTGGAACAGAAGCGGTGATGAGTGCGATTCGTTTAGCAAGAGGATTTACTGGTAAAAATAAAATTATCAAGTTCGAAGGATGTTATCATGGGCATTCTGATTCACTTTTAGTAAAAGCAGGTTCAGGTTTGGTTACATTGGGCAATTCTTCATCTGCGGGAGTTCCTGAAGCAATAGTTGGAGAAACGATTGCTGTGCCTTTGAATAATATTCCTGCTCTTGAAAAAGCATTTGCAGAATATGGAAACGATATTGCGGGTGTCATTATTGAGCCTATTCCTGCTAATAATGGATTATTATTGCAGGAGAAATCTTATTTAGAATTTTTAAGAACGATGTGTACAAAAAATAACTCTCTTCTTATTTTTGACGAGGTAATAAGCGGTTTCAGAGTTGGTTTTACTGGTGCATCAGGATATTATCAAATTCAACCTGATATAATTACCTATGGAAAAATAATTGGCGGTGGATTACCTGTTGGTGCCTATGGTGCTTCTAAAAATATCATGTCGAATATTTCTCCAGAGGGAAATGTGTATCAAGCGGGAACTTTGAGTGGAAATCCAGTGGCAATGGCGGCAGGTATTGCACAATTGTCTCAATGTTTGAAAAAAGATTTTTATGTGGAATTAGAAAGAAAAACCAAGAATTTAATTGAAGGGATTTTAAATAAAACCTCTGATTATAAAAATAGATTTACTTTTCATTCTATAGGTTCTATTTTTTGGATTGCTTTTTCTAACCATGAACATATTCGCACTGCTGATGAAATTAATTCAGACAGTATGAAATATTTCAGAGCACTTCATGCTTTGTTATTGGAAAATGGAATTTATTTAGGCCCTTCCGGTTATGAAGTTGGTTTTGTGAGTTCTGCTCATTCAGATACTGATATTCAAAAGACGATTGAAGTATTTTCTCATTGTTTAAATACTGTTTTTGCTAATGAAAAAGAATTAGTTTCATGAAATTCGAAATTTCTGAAATAAAAGGCAAGAAGAATATTTTGGAATGTTATCCATTGATTAAACAATTAACTCCAGAACTTTCTCAAAAAGATATGAAAACTTATTTGGAATTAATGTTGCCCATGGGATATAGAATGTTTGGAGTGTACCAAGGTAAAAAGCTATTGGGTTGTACTGGAATTTGGACAGGTGCTAAATTTTATTGTGGTAAATATTTAGAGATTGATAATTTTATTTTAGACAAAAAATTTCGATCAAAAGGAATTGGAAAATTATTGACGGATTACATTGCTAAATTAGCTAAAAAGGAAAAATGTAAAGTGATTATGTTGGATGCGTATACCACCAATCATGCTTCTCATAAATTTTATTTGCGCGAAGGATTTATTGTCAAAGGGTTTCATTTCATTAAATTTTTGTGAAAAATATTGTTTTACTAAACGGAGCAAATGGTTTCATTAGAGGAAACGATATTGTTTTATAAATCTTGTAAGAACGGATCAATGTATGTTTTGGCAAATACTCAGCATCCAATAGAAAAAGTGAACACAGAATTACTTTGTTTTCAAATTAAACAATTTAGTAAGTAATGGAAATTCGTAAACATAATTTCATCACACCTAAAACAGCGCGCTATTTCACCATGGGCGAATTGACTGAACAAACTAAAAATGTTTGGATAGTTTGTCACGGTTATGGCCAATTGGCAGAAAACTTCATCAAAAAATTTCATCAAATTGTAGACGAAGAAAATTATATCATTT
>CAMBFX010000021.1 GCA_945865695.1 Chryseobacterium gleum
GTTGCTCTATAAGTATAATCAAAACCAATGTTAGTTCCTTTTTCTCCGGCCTTCATATCTACTGAAATACCGCCTGTTGGGCCTGTTAAAGCAGATGTTCTAGTGTCGGCACTAAAAATCCCTTTTTCTTGAACATAACCACCTCTAGCTATAAAAGTAGCTTTTTTAGTAGTAAAGGAATACTCAAGCCCTAAACGAAAGTTATCTTTTGAAAATGAATTAGAAGTATACGTTCCTGCAGCAGTTAATTTATGTGCTTCGGAAAGCAAAAAGTCATAAGAAAATCCAATAGAAACTAGTGAAGGTAATTCGAATTTAGAAGTACGTTGCTCAGTAGTTGTAGACAAATTAGTAGCCTGAATAATTGAAGTTACAGAAAAACCATCACCTTCAAAAGCCATAGTTGGTCCAACATTTTTCAATGTGATACCGAATTTAATATTATCCTTTTCACCTGTTACGTATCTAATACCCGCATCAAATGCAATTCCAGAAGCTTTTGCGTTATTAATTTGCTCAGAAATAGCTCTCACAGTTAAACCACCGTAAATACTATTAGAAAATTCTCTTGCATAAGAAAAACCTAAATTATAATATCTCGGAGAGAAAGATCCAACACCACCCTCTGGTAAATCTGTAGTTGTAATCATCACATCACCAAAGTTCATACTAGTGAATGTTAAAGCAATTACACTTACATCTCCAGTTCTTTGAGCAAAACCCATCGAATTCATTTTTATTCCTGTTGATTGTAACCAGTTTGTTCGGTTAAAAATCAATTCGGTTTTATCTGTAAATGCGAGTCCAGCTACATTCATAAATGAAGCTTCAAGTCCGTTTACACAAGACATTCCAGCATCACCCCAAGCAGAGGAACGAGCCCAAGGATTAATCAGTAATTCAGATGCACCGGCACTACCCACGCGATCTTCATTGCCTGCTAACAAAACATTACTTCCAAAAAGAAGCGATGTTGCAATTAATATTGATTTATTTAGTTTCATAATTTCAATTCATTAATGTTTTTGATTAGAAGTTTTCGAGGTTTGGAGGTCTCATGAAAACCATCGCTTTAAGAACAACTTCACCCACGTCTGGAACATCCACTTGAATTAGATACAATCCACTTGCCACAGGAATACCTTTTTGGTTTTTCAAATCCCAATCAACTGATGTTAAAGGAGAATCCTTTGTTATTGTTCGAATCAATTCCCCTTTTGGGCTATAAATTCTTACAGTAGCCACATCTGGTAAATTGGTTACCTTAATTCTCGAATCCAACTTGGTCGTTTCATAGGCAGAATATGCATAATATGGGTTTGGCACCACATTTATTAACGTTAAAATTGAATCTGATAATTCTCCACCGTTTGTATATTCAGTTGCTAAATCTGTAGTATTAAATTCATAAAGATTTAACCAGTTATTTGAGCTTTGAGCAACGCTATCCGCTAAATAGAAGTTATTGGTTGCATACAACTGATAAGGCTTTGCAACTCTCAAGCGAACCTTAGCATTAGTCTCAAGAAATGAATGATCTACTTCAGGAATTGGTCTACCCACCCACATACAACTTCTCCAAACTTTTAATTTATCGGCACCAGAGCCATTTAACATGGTTTCCAAATAAGTTCCTCCATCGTATGCTGGCATTCTATTTCCACCTGGGCTATCTTTATCACTATTTCTAAATATAAATACAGTATGGAAACCACCCATTATAGGTGTTCCGAAATTATCCGAAATAACTGATGTTGGATTAAACTTCATATCACGACCGTTATCCACAGCCAACCAAGAATTTTCACTGAAAGCCATATTTAAACGCTCACCTGATTCAAGATCGATTGCATAACCTGGGAACCATCCCATACCCATTCCAGTACCATCATTATTTCCATCTTTATCCACTGAATTTGCCTCTCTCAATTCTTGTTTCTGCGCACCACCTTGAGCAAGATTAGAAAAGTCTTGAGCTTCAACAACAGCACATCTGGTCCATTTAGATTTATCATTCGTAAATACAACATCAATACTTTGCACATCACGAATCATAGTTAATGTAGCAGTGTTAATGTATGAACTATCAATTATTGCATAATAACCAGTAGAAGAAGTTAAGCAATAAGGAGCCCAAACACCTTCTAATAATCCTTCATATTTTTCATCAGGATCATCAATTGTATAATCATTATATTGAGCAGGATCATCCGCACCTAATGTTTGATCAGCCGCTACGAACTGAGTGCCAGAACGAATCCAGTTATACGGGCTATTCCCTTCGGCATCTTTAACTCCAGATAGCCATCTTTTTGAAGAATCTGCATATTCAATAGTTGCAGCAAGAGGTTCAGTAAATAATCTATTTGTTCCATAGGTAATGTAATTAGCTTGAGAAACGGTTATTGCTAAACCAATTTCTGGAATAATCTGTTCGTTACCTACCTGTATACTTACTTCACTATTCCAAGTATCGCCTGTAGTTAAATTGGTTAATGTCCACATGTCTTTTGGATTTAAAAGAGCCGATAATGGATCTGCACCAGTTAGAGTATCGGCATTAAATCTTAATTCAAAATCACCAGCTACCACATTTAATGGGTCAACCACTTTAACATTTACTGGTCCGAATGAATTTTCGTATTCTACCTCTGCCATTTTAAAATTAGCAACGATATTGTTTTCAGAAGCTTCGGTTATATCAATAATATTTCCTCCATTCCCTTGGCCTTCTACTCTTTTAATCTTTGGTCCATCACCGTAATTAGCATTTAATTGTGTTCCGTTCATTTCAGGAACAGAGATATGAGGAATAGCCTCGTAAACTTTAATTGCTCCAGTAACCGATTTACGGCTTTCTAGGTATGGTTTCTTTTGACCATCTAACTGTGTTGGATCATTTGGATTAAAATTCAAATAATTATTATGTGCATAAGCAACCGCCATGAAATAATAAGTCTTGTGATTTACAAATTTTGCCTGTGTATAGGCATCGTTTTTAAATCTGAAACTATGACGAATTCCATTGTTTTCGGCATCCACCATTAATTCAGGAACTAAGAATCCAATTGATTCATCTAATTCAAAGTTTACTAAATCCGAAATAGAATCTTTAATATCACATTGTGCAATCAAACGAGCTAAATCTGGGTCACCTAAATCTGAAGAAGAGATATCTTTATTAGCTAATTGGTAAACTTTATAACCTTGGAATTTAAACTTATTATCATAAGTAACTGCATCGGGAGAAATAATAAATGGATCTACCTCTTCATATAATTCTAAATTATTATTTGATGAAGGGTTATTAGAAATATAAAGAATAATTTCATTATTTAGTTCTTGAACAGTTAAATCTGGAGCATCTGGGCCATCTAAAACTTTAAAGCAATTATCAAATAAAGCTTGCGCTTTATCATCTGAAATACGAAGTTTATCAACTGAGGCGAAAGAATTTCCTGTAGAAGCTCTAGCATAGACAACCCCAACAGTAATGTTATTTCTTGAGCCTGGATATAAAATGAATGGACCAGCTGATTGCATAAAACGTCTATCACCAACCCCATTTCCAGATGTTACTTCTGTCCAGTCACCCGGCACAGAAACACCTTGAGTACCCCAATTTAATGGATCTGAATCACCTGGGAACATATAATCACATTCAACTAAACCATTTGCAATTGCATCAGGAGAAGTATTGATAGCTGTTCCACCATAAACAAATCGAGTTCCATTCAACCAAATTCCTCGGATGTAATTATAATAATCTGTTCCGTTGTTAGGGTCACCCTGAGGTCCACCACCGATGTTATAATAAAGGAATTTTCTCATACCAAAACGCTCGTTATCGACAACGCCATCACCATAACCAATTCCTAAGCCTGAATAAGGAATACCTAAACTATCGATAGCATCAGAAATATTTGTAGTTAATGGATTATCAATATTATCATTATCTTGATAGGGACCCTCAAAAAAGTCAACACCAACAGCTGGAGGATTTGCCCCGTAACCTAATGCTCCAGAAGCTGGATCATCGAAATTATCTCCGTTATAAGCATAACCTAATCCACGCTCAACATCACAACCTACATAATCATCTACTGAGCCACCTAAATCAGCATCCACCCATTGTCCAAAATAAGTTTCATATAAGGTTTGAGTAGAACGATTAATCATTTCATAGTTATAGAAAGTCATATCATTCACCTCATCATTGGTTGCAAAAGCAAATGCTTGAGCATGAATTTCCATACCAATTGGATCGCCACCAGTTTCAGTATGGATATTTCCTTTATCATTAAAAACCCACCAGAAATTTTGGTCACCATAAAGAGTTACTGTTCTATCGTTTCCACAAGCTAAATCTTTATTGATATCATACCAAGGATAATCTCCGTTATTAGGGTCATATGCATCATCACCATCTCTATCATAAAAAGGAGCTAAATGATAATCTTGATTTAAACTTACATCACCCTGAGCCGGCCAATTTAAAATTGAGTTTGGAATGAAATAACCAGGAAAATCTACTGCTTGGTCACAATTAGGATCCTGACCACATTCATACCAAGCATTAAATGTGATGATATCCTGACGAAGCGTGATAAAGAACTTATCGTATTTCAAACAAGTTTCTGGAATTATTTCGGCATCACCAGTCGTAGATAATGGACCTGTCCAGAAATCATTATTTGTTCGGAAAGTTAAAGCAGCAATTTTGAGCTGATCGTTAAAATCAAGTCCGCCCATCCATAGAGCACCCGCAAAGATAACTCTCAAACCAGATCCTTTTGGAACTTCATATGCAGATGCATTCACCGCTCTATCCTGCCACATATTTCCACCTGTCTCTAGCAACGCACTTACGTTGTTAAATTCAAGTTTTGTAAGGGCTGTTGCCGGGGCACAACCCGCAGCACGATTTTGAATATTTTGACCTTCGCTCTGACGAGTAAGATCTCTCATTGCAAAAGCAGATGTTGCCATCAAAACGGTGATGGAAACGGTTGCCAAGTATTTCATTTCTATTTTCATAATCCGCACTTTAAATCGCATTTATTAAAAATCAAGTTTAACTCCAATACGTATGGTTCTAGGTAAACCATAATTGTTAGGGTTGTTTATTGCAAGAGCATAATATTCTCTGAAAGAAATTTCGCTCACCTGTTGTGCAATGATTTGATCATATCTAGCCTCTGCCAAATATCCATCGTCATCTGGAGTTCCAGTGGCTCCATAAACACCAAGAATATTTCTAGTATTCAATAAATTGTTTATCTGTAAATAAATATTCAAGTTAGCGGTCTTTTCTTTATCATCACCCTCTTCACCTTTTTTACCAAATTTTAAAGTGATATTTTTATCAATCTGCGCATCCATTCTAAACTGACCTGGTTTTCTTGATCCATTTACTTGGCCTTCTAAAGAAGATGTTCCACCCAAAGCTTGAGGAGTAACAAATTGCTGAGCACTGTATGGGGTTCCTGATCCAAAAATATTTACAATGTTGATACCAGTATTTTCAAGAATATTCTTTCCGAAAAGTTTAGGCCCATTGTAATCTTTTCCTTCTCCATAACGATAATCGATAGTGGTATTAAAACCATGGCGTTGATCATAATTGAAAGGATAAATTGTACGCAAGTTTGGTTGGCCAGAGTTAACCAAGTTCAAGGCAGATCCAGCATCCGAACCAGTTCCTTCGGCAAATTGAAGGGTATAAGACGCTCTCATCCATAAATTACCTGTTCTTCTCAAATCATAAGTTAACGTGATTCCTTTAATAGTACCAAAGTCAATATTCCCCCATGATCTGTATGTACGAGGATAAGCTCCAGTAATATTAACTAAAGCCACCATATCTCTTAATTCACGATAAAAAGCAGAGACTTTGATAGATGAACTCTTAGACAATACCTGTTGGAAACCTAATTCATAGTCAATAGTTTTCTCTGGTTTTAAATCTGGATTATTTACAATAACATTTCTATTTTGCATAAAGAAATAATCTAACATATCAAATCTATTTCCAGAAGTAGGACGCTTAGTTAGAACATCATAATGTGCGAAAAATAAAGCCTCATCAGATATTGGGAAAGAAAAAGCCACACGTGGCATAACATTAATCTGAGGCTTGTAATCTTGAAAAGCACTTGAACTAATTTCGTCATCTGGGCTTACCCCTTCTGTTAAATAAGGAGCAACACCTGCTGCAGAATAAATGGTTCTTGGGTCGGAGATTTCTTCACCGTTAGCGTTATACCAAACCGTTCCATTTCTAAAACCGTTAATAGCAGTAGGGTCATTAATATCATTTACATAAACAATATAATCATCACCCATATTTGTTGGAAATGAAGAGTTGTAAAGAGGATCACTTGCATCATCTCTAACCTCAGCAACCGTTTGAGCGCTGTATAATAAATATTTATCCTTTAACACAGGTTGATTTGCATCAAAACGGTCGATACGGAGACCAACGTTAAAAATTAAGTCATCGAAAGTAAATTTATCCATGATATATCCTGCAATATAAATGGGTTCGAAAGCCGGAATTTCACGAGAGAAATAACCGCCTTCATCTTTCTTTGTAAAGAAGTCATCAAAGTTTGCTTTATTTCCATTTTTCTTACCATCATAAGTATATCCGTAATAATCTACGTAGTTGCTTCCGTTATTTAAAAGCTCATCGGCCGAGAACATATCTAAACGGAACATATTAGGGTCTAATGCATCAATGTCAATAAATTCTGTTTGAGCAGCACCAAGCTCTGTTCTCATTGATTCATCAAACTTATATTGTCCATCACTTACCAAACGGTTAAAATCCACTTGAGCAAACGTTCCGAAATAAGAAACGATTGGGTTATTTACATCTAATTCTCTTATATGAAAATTCATATACTGGCGCGCAATTGTCCATAATCCTACCGGAGAAACGTTAAATGCTCGGTCAGTTCTTTGTTCATATTCAAAACCTACAGTCAAAGCATGGTTTCCAATATCTGCGCTTCCAGAAGCAGTGATACGAAATTGAGTGTTATCTGTTAAGGAATATCCATTATACTGGGTTCCAATGTTATTCCATAATTCGTAAACAGAATTAGGTTGGTCACCATTACGAAGTGCGTTCGCCGCTTGAATTTGGGTTAAGTTTTCGTAATTATCTTCTACCTCATATATAGAGAAGTACTGTTCAGTTATTGCACTTAAATCTGGGTTAGGTTGAAAAATCTGATCATCTGTGGTTTCAGGAGTTCCCATTCCATCATATAAATAATAAGGGGTATATTGAACAAGCGTATCACTAAAACCATTTTGAATTCGTGCAAAGAAACCATTAAAGGCTCCAAATTCATAAGAGTTTTCTCTAAATGTTTTGAATTGTCCAACATAACCATAATTGAACAGCTTGTCTTTATGGTTAGCATCTTGTGCGGTACTGGTATTTTTAGAATAATCGACCATTACTGTATAAAACGCATTTTTAATTTTTGAAGATGTTGATTCGGTTCCTGTAGATTTTGTAGATAGAAATCTTTGCGTAAATCGACCATAAACACGCCAAGTTAAATCTTTGATTTCACCATTGTTTTCAGAATTGAAAAGAGAGTTAGCAAAATCATACGCTGAATATTTATTCCAATCGAACGATCCACCAAAAGTTAAATTGATTGAGGGACCAGTATTAACATCAATTTTACCTGAAGCAGTTGCAGATTGAGAACCTGCATTTTGACGATAAGCCACCTTATCAAAATCAGTTAATCTTAGGAAATCTGTATTATAGTTTACACCAAAACCAGTTCCTGTTGGGCGTAAAGGATTATTTAATAAGTTTTCTCTCACATCTTCTTTTACTTTTAAATTTTGAGTGAAGAAAGGACGATTATCAACGGAGTTTGTATAGTTACCTGAAATGAAGAACCCTAGAATTGGTTTCACTTTTTTACCGGTAGAATCCTTCTTCATAATAAGTGGACCAGAAATACTTCCTTCAATAAGGTTAAAAGCATATTTATCTAATCCAAAAGTTTTACCATTTCCGTTTTTAAATCCAGAAGTTAACATATCGATACCTCCGAAAAACTGACTTGAAGGACCACGAGTAGTGATTGAAATAACCCCACCAGTCGCATCACCATAATTAGCTGGAAGTCCACCCGTGATAACAGAAACCTCTTCAATTGCAGATTTAGGTAAGCCGCTACTACCTCGAACTTTAATACCATCAATAAAGTAATAAGAGGCATCTGAACGAGCACCACGAATACTTAATGCTCCACTTCCTTCTTGAGAATAAACACCACCAACTGTTTGAGCAATTGAGGTTGCAGAACGACCTGGCATTTTTGCAATATCATCACGAGTTACTGTTCCTCCAGATGCTCCACCATCTTTATCAATTAAAGGAATAGCATAAGAGGTAACCACCACTGCATCCAATTGAACATCTCCAGATTCCATTTCGATTGCAAGGAAAACGATTTGATTTGATTTTAAAACTACACCATCGATTTGGCGCTGTTTGTAACCAATAGAAGAAGCTCTAATAGTATAAGTTCCTGGGTTAACTGAAGAAATTTTATAATTTCCATCAAAATCAGAGGATGCACCACCTTTTTGAGTTCCATTCAATTCAACGACAACGTTGACGAAAGGGAGCATCTCACCTGTGGTTTTATCCTTAATTTTCCCCTGAAGGGTTGCAAGTCCTTGAGAGAAGGACAACACTGTAGTTGACAAAGCCAACAAACATAAACTTAATTTTTTCAGCATACCTGTAAAGTATTTTTTAAATAACCGAATGCGCAACGAAGATTGTAAATATAGAAATTTTTAATTTTTACATGCAAATAATAATTAGGTAACGGGATTTTTTATTGAAGCATCGATATTTTTAGTAAGGTGGACAAAATTGTTATTTACTCCAAAGTTACTGATTGACGTGGGTTTTACTTAAAAAAACCTTTCTAAAAAATCTTATTTTTTTACAGCAATAAAGAAAAATTTTATTTTGTCAGATTATTTTTTAATGAACCACTTTTTGTAAAAAGGCTCTTTCTTTCCGCTATTCATTCTTTCGGCTTTTTTCTTGTTTTTTTTCATCCTTTTACGTGTCTCTTTATCCTGATTATCCATGTGGCGGTCGATACCTTCTTGTTTGGCTTTTTCGTTACCTTCTGCACGTTCCTCTTTCTTCTTGGATAATCGTTTTTCTTGCTTTTTAATTGATTCACCTTCTTGAGAAAATGAAGGATTACATAATAACGAGAGAGATATCACCGTTAATAATAAAAGCCATTGTTTAAGTTTCATAATTATATTGTAATTTTATAATCGATGAGAAAGTTAAGAATTTTTTACGTTGTAATTATAGGAATAGTTTTTATTTCGTGCAATCGCGAAAGGAATAATATTATCCCCAATGTATTAGTGGATATAGAAATTAATATTAATAATCCTGAATATTTTAATTTAATGGCAGTTGGGGGTTTTATGTATTTAAGTGGTGGTTCAAGAGGAATTGTTGTTTATCGCTATTCACAAGATACATTTGTGGCATTTGATCGTCATTGTCCTTATAATCCTTCAGACGAAGGTCAAGTAACTTTTGATTCTAGTAGTGCAATTATTTTAAAGGATAATAGTTGCGGATCTCAATTTTTATTAACCGATGGAAGTCTTTATTCTGGTCCAGCAACTAATTCATTAAAAAGGTATCAAACCTTTTTTGATGGAACGATATTACGTATATATAATTAAATCATTTGCTATCACAATTTAAAATTTAATACATAAAAAAAGCCCAGTTAATCCGGGCTTTAATAGTAGTACTAATATGCTATTAATATCTGTACATATCTGACTTAAATGGGCCTTCGACTTTCACACCAATATAATCAGCCTGATCTTTTGAAAGCACATCTATTTCTACTCCAATTTTAGCTAAATGTAATATAGCTACTTTCTCATCAAGGTGCTTTGGCAAGGTGTAAACCTTATTTTCATAATTTTTTGTATTAATCCATAACTCTAATTGAGCCAATGTTTGGTTGGTGAATGAATTAGACATTACAAATGAAGGATGTCCTGTAGCACAACCTAAATTAACTAGACGACCTTCGGCAAGAACAATAATATCTTTTCCATCAAGTGTATATTTATCAACTTGCGGTTTAATAACGTCTTTTGACTTTCCATAAGTATTATTTAACCAAGCCATATCGATTTCTGTATCGAAGTGACCGATATTACAAACAATAGCATTGTGTTTCATTGATCGAAAATGCTTTTCGGTAATAATATCTTTATTTCCAGTTGCGGTTACAACGATATCGGCACGTTTTACAGCGTCTTCCATTTTCTTTACTTCATACCCATCCATTGCAGCTTGCAATGCACAAATTGGATCTATTTCAGTAACAATTACTCTAACACCTTGACTACTTAACGAAAGAGCTGATCCTTTTCCAACATCACCATAACCAGCAACAACAGCAACTTTTCCTGCCATCATAACATCAGTTGCTCGCCTAATAGCATCTACAAGTGATTCACGGCAACCATACTTATTATCGAATTTAGATTTGGTAACCGAGTCATTAATATTAATTGCTGGAAGTGGTAAAGTTCCTTTTACCATTCTTTCATATAAACGATGGACACCAGTTGTAGTTTCTTCTGAAATTCCACGAATTCCTGAAACTAATTCTGGGTATTTATCTAAAACCATATTTGTCAAATCGCCACCGTCATCTAAAATCATATTTAATGGTTGGCCATCTTTAAATGCGAATAAAGTTTGCTCTATACACCAGTCAAACTCTTCGTTATTCATTCCTTTCCAAGCATAAACTGGAATACCAGCAGCAGCAATTGCGGAGGCTGCATGATCTTGTGTAGAAAAAATATTACATGATGACCAAGTTACTTCGGCACCTAGTTCTATTAATGTTTCTATTAAAACAGCCGTTTGAATAGTCATGTGCAAACATCCCGCGATGCGAGCACCAGCAAGAGGTTTAGATTTACCATATTCCGTGCGTAGGGACATTAATCCTGGCATTTCTTCTTCAGCTAAAAGAATTTCCTTTCTCCCCCAATCAGCTAGATTGATATCCTTCACTTTATAAGGAAGAATTTTTTTGTCGGCAGTTGAACTCATAATTTTATTTAATAAATTAATTTGGATACAAAGTTAAGAATACGGCCATTAAAACAAAAAAAAGGGGCTAAAAAAGCCCCATTAAACAAAGATATATTTTTTAACTAATTTTTTGTCCAAACATAAACACCCGATTTATTTATATATCCTTCTTTTCCAGTCTTCAGGTCTCCTGTTCTTACTTTTGCAAGACCTCCCTCAAAATCACCTGGTTGAGCAAACTGTCGAGTGATAATCATTTTTCCATCGGTATTGATATATCCCCATTTTTTTGAAGTTCCTACTCCATTGGCAACACAAGCTGTGTTATCACTAAAATCATTAGCCGAATCATAAGTTGCTTCGATAACAATTTTACCTGTTTTATCGATGTATCCGAATTTACCTGTATTGAAATCTCCCACTCTCACTTTAGCTCTTCCATTTACAAATTGCCATGCCTTATCAAATTTTGCCTCTATTACCACTTCACCTGTTTTGTCAATAAATCCCCATTTTCCTTTACCTTCCTCACCAATCAAAAAGTTAGACATTCCATCTGAAAAATCCCAAGCCATATCGTATTTTGCTTGAATAACTACTTTGCCTGTTTTGTCAATGAAACCCCATTTAGAATTTGTTTTTACACGGGCTAATCCATCATGAAAATCATGTGCTCCATCGTATTTGGCGGTAACAATAATTTTTCCTGTTTTATCAATAAATCCATGTTTGGTAGATGATTCAAAATGCGCCATACCTTCAGAAAAAGGGTGCATCATACTGCAGGTAACATCAAATTTTTGGGTTCCTTTTTCGTCAATAACCATCCATTTTTCGTCCTTATAAACTCCAGCTAAACCATCTCCGAAATCAGTTACTTTTGAGTATTCACACTCAATAACTAATTTACCAGACGAGTTAACAAATCCAAATTTTCCATCTTTTTTGACTCTTGCCATATTATTCACCATTGGATAGGCTTTTTCGTAGGTAGCAGAAACGGTTTCTTTTCCTTCTTTATTGATAAAACCATCTTTTTTATCGCTAGTAAAAGGAAAAAGCGTTTGAGCAAATACTGCTGTATAATTTAAACTCAATAAGAGTATTAATCCAAAAAACTTCATTCTATTCATTTTTTTCATAAGAATCAAAATATTAAACGTTTCAAAATCAACTAAAGTAAAAATGAAATTAGCCTACTAAAGTAATTAATTTATTTTTACATCAGCAAAATTGATGCCTTTATCCTATGCCCATACAATTACAAATAAATAATCCAGAGAATAAAATTTTAGTTTGGCACCTTACGGAATCGGAGGAGGAGTTGCTAGAAAATGTCCATTTATCTAAAAATGAAAATATTAAACTTTTAAGTATTTCAAATATTCAAATACGATGCTCGTTTATTGCTATTAGAATTATGATTAAAAATTTAGGCTTATCAGAAATTAAATATCTAAAAAATGGCAAACCAACGATAGAAAATGGTTTTATTTCTATTTCACATTCAGGAACCTGGTTAGGCATTATTTATTCAAAAGATAATGAGGTTGGTATAGATTTAGAAAAAATAAATTCAAGAATTTTAAAAATTAAGGACCGCTTTTTAACACAAAAAGAACAGTTGGAGGTTTGTACTAATCAAGTTGAAAAAATGATTTTATGTTGGTCGGCCAAGGAAGCCCTATTTAAAAAACATGGTGGTGAAACGGTTTTTTTTAGCAAAAATATGGAAATAACAAAAATTGACTTTGAAAATAAGTTAATTGAAACAAGAATAAAATTAAAAGATGGATTTAGAAATGAGACACTAAGTTTTTTCAATCTTGATTTGGATTATGTTTTAGTAAATACAAACTGATTATATTTACCCACTTGAATATATATTCACATATCAAAGAAAAAAGTAAACCTAGAACTAAAATGTTGGCAGTTCTAGTTGATCCAGATAAAATCGGTAAAGAAAAACATTTTATTGATTTTCTGAGTAACAGTGAAAAAGCTAAAGTTGACTTTATTTTTTTAGGTGGCAGCTTATTAACTGAGGGAACAATTGAACATACCATTCGAATCATTAAATCAAATTGCCAATTACCAATAGTTTTATTTCCTGGAGATGTTATGCAAATACACGCGGAAGCAGATGCTATACTTTTCTTAAGTTTAATTTCTGGCCGTAATGCAGAATTATTAATTGGTAAGCAAGTGATGGCAGCGCCCATAATAAAACGTGCTAAATTAGAATCTATATCGACAGGTTATATGTTAATTGACTGTGGAAAATCAACGACAGCCAGTTATATGAGTCAGACAATGCCTATTCCATATGATAAAAGTGAGATTGCGGTTGCTACAGCGGTTACTGGGGAAATGTTGGGAATGAAATTAATTTATGCGGATGGTGGAAGCGGTGCATTAAATCCCATTTCTGAAAAAATGATTTCTGAAATTCGAAAAAGTATATTAATTCCATTAGTTGTGGGTGGTGGAATAAAAAGTTTGCTAGATGCTGAAAAAGCATGGAATGCTGGGGCTGATGTAATTGTTATTGGTACCGCTTTTGAAAAAAATCCAGAATTATTAAAAGAATTTGCATTAAGAAAATGATTGTTTCAGTAATCACCTCACCTGATAAATTTACTTCAGAAATTCCTGTTGTTATTTCATTATTTAAGTCAGGTTTACCTGTTTTACATTTAAGAAAATCAAAATTCAGCACCAAAAAACTGAAAGAATATATTGAATTGATTCCAAAAGAATATCATTCTAGAATGATCATTCATTCGCATCACCATTTAGCATTAAAATACAAGTTAAAAGGAATACATTTTACTCGAACTCATTTAAAAAAGAAAATGAAATGTTGGGCAAAGATGATATGGTATCGTATTCGTAAACGGGATATATTCATTACTCGTTCTTTTCATCATTTGGAAGGATTACAATCCAATAAAATTAAATATTCTTATGTTCTATTGAACCCTTTTTTCTCTAAAATGGAGCCTTTAAAAACACATTTTGATATCAGTACTGAATATTTACGAAAAATGATTTCCACTTATAAAATTCCTGTTTACGCCTCTGGAAATATTACGAATGAAAATATTCATTTATTATCTAATTACGAGTTAAAAGGTGTGGCGGTATCCAGTGTGATTTTAAAAAACGAAGCTGATTCAGTTAAAGAATATTTGCAAATTACTGAAATGCTACAATCAAAATCCAAGGGTTAAACCAACTAGAAAATTTATTCCTGCTTGCGGATAAAATCCTAAATCAGAATATTGTTGTCCACCCGTAGAATAAGTATACGCCCAGGCATTACTTGAATATAATTCATTCAACATATTTCTTAAGGTAAAATTAAGTGCAAGATTTCTTCCTGAATTGCTTCTTTTACGGCTATAGGTTATCCTCGCATCACAAACAAAATATCCGTCTAACATTCGTTCGGCATTGGACGTATTATCGATAAATTGTTTGCCCACATATTTTGGAATGAGTGCTAAATTGAATTCGCTATTCAATTCTGGTCTGTTATGGTTAGGCAACATAAAAGATAAACTTCCATTAGAACTATATTTAAAACTATAAGATATTGTTCCTCCTATAATCATTGATGGGGAAAAAGCAATGTCTGTTTTTGAATGAATAATTGAATCTTGCAACCATGTATCCCAATTATCAATATATTCCACATAATTTAAAATTTTATTATTGCTAAATGTAGCGTTCATTGAAAAATTGAAATGTTGATTTATTTTAAATCCCGTTTCTATTTCTATTCCTTGTCGATAACTCTGAGCGATATTTTGTCTAGTGTAGGAACCAACATCATTAATTTTTCCAGTTAAAACCAATTGATCTTTATACTGCATATGATAAAAATTTATATTGAACATTAATTTAAGAGATGAAATTTTATATCCTAATTCCAAATCCATCATAGACTCGGGTTTAGGTCTAGAATTTAAAGAAGAGGAGGTAAAATCATCTCGATTGGGTTCTTTATGTGCCATTGCAAAAGAGCCAAAAATAAGTTGATTTTTTGGAAGGTAACCTGTTAGTCCAAACTTCGGATTAAAAAACAATAAATTACTTTTTTGATTCACGATATTCAAATCACGGTCTAATCCATTGAATTGATAATTTACATTTCTAATTTGAAGATCTACATACGCATTGATGCTTTTAGAAATCCAGTAATTTGTTTTAAGGAAATTATTCCAGTCCGTTTTTTGCGCAGCATCTCTATAATATTCTTGATTAATATTTGAATTCAAGGCATATTGAGCCCAAATAATTTCACCGAAGTGATTCCCATCATATTTATTATATGCACCTCCAAAAATAAATTCCCATTTTTGATTCAGGCTATAATGCATTGAATAAACCATACCATAAAAATCATTGTCTAACCATCTTCTTCGAATGAGGTCGGTAGAGGTAATTGTATCTGATCCACTAATGATATTATCTAAACTATAGAAACTGAATAATCCTTCACCATAAACATCATCGCTCTTTTTAAACTGTTCATAATATCCTGCGCCTTTAGTATAATGCATAGAAACATTTCCTTTCAACTTTTCATTTAAACTAAAATTATAGATGAGTTGATAATTGGATTGAATATAATTATCAGTTTCATTTTTATAGGTATAAGGATTATACGTTCTATTAGTTTCTAAAGAATCCTTTGGAACACCGCCCCAAGCTTGATAGGTTTTTTCTTTTCCAGAGAAAGCAACAAAACGTAAAGAGGATTTTTTTGTAAAATAGGCACTTGAAATATAAAAAGATTTTAAATCACTAAATGCACGATCAATATATCCTTCGGAAGCAATCCAAGATAATCGAGAATCGAAACTAAAATAATTATCTCGTTTATTATTGGTTGGATAAAGTTTTCCTGTTCCCATTTTCAATGTATGTTTATGGGAATTGAAAGAGCCAAAAGAATTACTTAATTCTCCAAAAGCTTTCTCATTTTCATTGGTAGTTAAAATATTCACTGTTCCACCAAAAGCACCAGCTCCATTGGTAGATGTGCCTGTGCCACGTTGAATTTCGATGGAGTTGGCAGAAGAAGCTAGATCTGGAAAATCTACCCAATATACACCTTGTGATTCTGCATCATTCACTGGTATTCCATTAATAGATACATTAACACGAGTTGGATCTGATCCTCTAATACGAATGCCAGAATAACCAATTCCGTTTCCAGCATCAGAAGTAACCACGACCGAAGGAGTTTGATCTAAAATATAAGGAAGATCTGTTCCTAAATTATTTTTTGCAATGAAGCTACTATCTAATAAAGATGAAGGTATGGCCGAATTGGCATTAACTCTTGTGGCAACTACTTCCATTCCGCCTAATTGATAGATATTTTCATATAGAAAAATATTTAAAAATTCATCTTTATTCAAAACTGAAAAATGATGTATAACGGTTTTATAACCAATATAAGAAACCTTCAATGCATAATTTCCAACTGGTAATTTGAAACTAAATTTTCCTTCGGCATCGGTAGCCGTTGCATAATTCGTATTAAGAATTTGAATATTAACTCCTGGTAAGAGTTCATTCTCTGCGCTAATTTGACCAGTTACCATAAACTGTGCAAAATTCATGTTGTAATGACAACAAAAAACGATTACATAAATTAAATTCTTCATTCGCAATAAAATTAAAATGCTGAGATAAGCATTGTTATTTCTTGTTTCCTACGCCAGCATTACCTGGATCAGGTCTCTCACGCTTAAATGTGCGTGATCGGGTATGATCTCAGCCCTTCAATTATTAAGGCACCCCGAAAGTATTTGACAAAATTAAGATGTAAAATTCAATTCACCAATTATTTTAATTGCTTTATTCAACCTATAATTCTCATCACCTTCTAATTCAGTAAAAGATTGTTTTCTTTCTATGAGAATATTTTTAAAAACACTATAAAAGTAGTTGCCTAATTCGGGATTTTCTCTCATCGTATCATTTTCCCAAGGAAAATCATTTTTGCAAAGGAAATAATGATGGTATTTTCTAGTCTCAATTTGATTCAAAATCCATTCATCACATTGTTTATATAGGTGATTACTCCAAACTTTAATTACTAATAAATCGGTGTCACAAAAAAGAAATTTATTGGCGAGATTTTGTATTTTTTCTTCGGATTCAATTTGCCCCTTTGCTATTTCTACTAAATCTTCTTTCGTATAAGGTCGATTTATTTTTGTCAAATAATCACGAGCAAATTCAGGAACCCAAGGTTCATTATATTGTTTAGAAAGCATTTTACACAATGTTGTTTTTCCAGTCGATTCTGGGCCAATCATCACAAACTTCTTCACACTTTATTTTTTATTGATTTTTTCCAACTTATTAATCCAAGAAAAGCAAAAACCGTTAAAATTAAATAAAATACAGCTGAAATATATAATTCCTTATAAATGAATAAAGGCATAACGACTAGGTTTCCAATTAATAAATAGATCCAATTTTCAATACTTTTCATTGTCATTAGAATCATACCGGTGATAAAAAATGCCGTAGTAAAAGAATCAAGTATAGGAACATTGCTATTGGTATATTTTTTTAAAATAAAAAAAATGATCATCCAAAAAAACAGGGTGATAAAAAAGAAAAAAATATTTTGATTAAAACTCAAACGAATTACTTTAAAACCCTCGTTGCTTTTGAAAAGTCGATTCCAACTTATCCAACCATAAATACTCATGATAAAATAAAAAATATTAATCCCCATTTCGGCATAAATACCTACATTAAAACAAATGAAAATATAAAGAGTTACTGAAATTAATCCTGAAAAAAAGGTTAAAATATTTTTTTTATAAGCAAAATAAACACTAGCAACACCTGTTAATGTTGCACACAACTCCATTGGATTAAAAAATAATTCCCACATAGATTATTCAGATGGGCAATGATATTTTGCAACAAAAACCATTTTGGTATCATTTTGAAAACTCAATTTCATTTCAAGATTAATTATACTCATTACATTATCATATTCACCATAAATCTGCGTGCTCAATTCATTGGTAGATAACGTAATTCCTTCATGATTTTTTAGTCTATCAATTACATCATCAATATAAGGAATAAAATTTTCCGTTAAAGGATAAAGGCTGATTTCTACTCTTAGTTTCATAGGTAATTAATTTAAATAAAATTTGCTCAGAGAGGCATTTCCTACGCAGGTTTGAACCTGATCAGGTGAATTCTGTATAGAAACAGAAACGGGTATACTCTCAGCCCAAAACGGACACCCCGAGCGGAACGAAGATAAATAAAGAAATGAATAATGAAAAACTTTTCTCACGACCAAAGGGAGTAATTAATAATGAAAAATGGCAGAAAATATCAACTAATAATCTGTATAGGAATTCCAGAGATTTGTTTTTATGCCGATGGTAATAAAATGTTCGGTATTACTTCCTACTGGAGTAGTAATTTTTCGATAAACATGTGCTAATTCAATTCTTAAATTGATCGCCTTATCCATCCACCAAGAAATAGAAAATTTATTATAGACAAGATGATTAGAAACACCTTGTCCGATTCGATTATAATATTCTTGCGCACGATTTCTATAGGATTGATAAATATTTCCTCCATAACTTAAGGCGGAGGAAGAGTCGGTGCCATAAAGAGCGGCATTGAATTGATTGCTTACAATGAAATTTTTGAATTGATATCTTATTAAAGAAATAGATTCCCAAAAATTTGCTCCAATCGGATGTGCTAGAGGTTGATTTAAATGTCCGTAGTTTTGAAGGGTAGAACCATGCGAATAAGTAAATGGTCTTACTACATTAAATTCTGACTGAATAAATAATCCTTTGCATTTAAAGGGTTCAATAGCTTTAGCACCAATTTGAATTCCATATTTATTCGCCCACCAACCACGTCCATCTAAAACTTCTTTCAATAAAAATTCATCTAATACAAATTGTGCATATAATTGGTAATGATTGGTAATTCTCAATTTGGCATTCAAACCAAGAATAGAGTTATCACTAGAGCCAAGTGAATATTCTACAGTTCGATAAAAAATAACAGGATTCAAATAATTCATATCAAATCCGCGATTGTATAACGTGTCTTTTGACTGCCAAACCACCGATTCGAAAATCCCGATATTCATTCTTTTACTAATATTCCAATCGAGAAGATGAATAGAGGTAAATTTTTTGGTGTTTCTTCCTGAGAAATTTGTTTGCGTTTGAATATCATCCATCATACAAAAGAGATTGGTATAGCGGAGTTTCCAAAATGTGGTGTTTATTCTTAAATAAGGATATTGAAAAGCATTATCTGATAATAATAAAGATCGATAACCCTCACCAATGAAATTTTTTCCAACTCCTGCTTTAAATTCAAAAAATTTATTGGGTAGAAAAGAAATAAAACCAGAAAAACGACTATAAGAATATCCCAAATTAGTAGGACTTGCCTTTCCTAACGAAGGAAGAATTTCATAAGTAGAAACGGTACTTCCAATGTATCTTGGTAGAGATGTATTTTCAGAAAAATAATCAAATGATGCAAAAAGTTTATTTTTAATATTCATATCTATCTTAGCTCCGATACCCATAGAAAAATAATTACTGTCGATAGCCAAATCTTGTGTAAAAGAAGAAGCTAAAAGAGGCGATGCAACTATCTTGAATGATTTTTCAGAATTAAAATTTGAGTAATGAAATTTTACATTTTTTTCGTTAGTTGAATCCAAAAAATTAACATCATTAAAAAGCATTGGCTTCATTGCAGTATGACCTACATAATTCAGTTTTGAAGTTAAAATATCTGTGCTAATTCTATAATCGTAATTAAGAATTTCGTTTACCAACTGTGATTTTACATGGGTAAAAGAGCCAAACAAAAATAAAAAAAATATGATTTTTACTTTCATCACTTTGCTGCTGGTTTAAACAAAAAGGCGATTCCTACTAATGAAAGCGCAAAAATAAATGTTAGGGCAAAGCAAATATTGGGACTAAAAAAACTGAAAAAATAGGCACTAAATACAACCAAAATGGTGGCCAAATATAGAATCAACACTGTTTTGGTATGGCTGAAACCTAATTTGACTAATCGATGGTGCAAGTGGTTTTTATCTGCATGAAAAGGAGATTGCCCTCGATAGGAGCGTACAATAAAAATTCTTAACGTATCGGTTAATGGATAAACCAAAATTGCCATTGCTAATACAGGTTTAGGAATTTGTGCAATTTCTAAGGGCAGTGTATTGATTGGATGTTCAATCATTTTTATTGCGAGAACGCAAATAATTGCACCGATAGTCATCGAACCAGAATCTCCCATAAAAATTTTAGCAGGTGAAAAATTAAAAATTAAAAAAGAAGAAAGCGATCCTGCTAATGCAAAAGCCAATAATGAGAGTGAAGTATTTTGAGCAAAATAAAACCAAATACCGAAAAATAAGCAGGCGATAATTCCTATTCCAGATGCCAAGCCATCAATTCCATCAATAAGATTAAATGAATTTACTACTACGATATAAATGAAAAATGAAAGTACAACTGTTCCCCAGTCAGGAATAATATATTGGGGATCGAATAATCCATGAAAACTTGTAATTCGAATATCGGCCATTAAAACAAGAATTATTGCCACCATAAAATGTGCTGATAGTTTCACAATTGGGGATGTTCCAATGATATCATCCTTTACACCAATAAAAAACAAAATAACTAATGAAGCAACAAGATATTTATACTCTTTGATAACTTGGCTTAAATCATCACCATAGTCAGGAAACCAAAGTGAATATGAAAATAGAAATGCAGAAAATATTATTATTCCACCTATAGTTGGAATACTTCTTTTATGAAGTTTACGATCTTCGGTTGGTTCATCCACCAAATGTTTCAATTTAGCTACTTTAATTAAAACAGGAGTTGCAATTAAAACAACGAAAAAGCTTGTGAAGAAACCGAGTATTTGTGTTTCCATCTTAAATATCGTAATAAGAATTAAACAATGTAGTTCTTAGACCTAAATAGAGATAACTTGTTTTTATTGGATCATCAAAAGTTATTAATTTACGATGCATCCATCCCACCAAGAAACAAAAATTTGTTTTGGGATTGAATACATAACCGCCTTTAAGATCACTGTAAAATAATTTTGCTTGCATGAAATCAATGCTAGAAGATATTTCTGTTTCCGAATCGATATAAATATCTCTCCAGTATTGCTCTGTCCCTTGAAATTGACGATAAGTAGCATAACTCAATCTTGCTTCAACAAACCAATCATCATTGCGAATATTTCCAATGGCTACGAACTCCCAAAATCCAGCTCCTAATGGATGTGCGAAAGGTTGATTGTAGTGACCATAATTTTGTACGGGATCTGCAAAGCTGTACATTTTTCTTGCCGCTTGATTTATTTCACCTTGTAACATCAATTTTCTAATCTTGAAAGGTTCAAACCATTTTGCTCCTAGCTGATAGGCGAAATGATCTTTAGCCGGATCGTCAATCGCCATTTGACCGTAAACATTAAATTTCTTAAATGGTTGCCATTTGAAATTCAAACCAACCATTACATTATTTGTATCAGCGAAACCGAAACGGGCTAAATTAATTCCCACAATTGGATTGAACTGGGAATAATCTGTTGCAATGATGAAATCATTTCGCATTTTTTGCCAGATGGTCGATTCAAATAATCCTATCTCCAGTTTTTTTCCGATTAAAAAATTTAAATAATGAAAAGAGGCAGATTTACGAAAATAACCTGCTTCGGGAGTTGTAAACTCATCAAGACGTTTCATTTGATTTAGTGACGCGAAAATATTGGTGTATTGAATTTTTCCTTTCAGCCACTTTGAAGTAAATTTCAAAAAAGGATAATTAAAAGCATTATCAGATAATAACAT
This sequence comes from Chryseobacterium gleum, assembly GCA_945865695.1. Lineage (GTDB taxonomy): Bacteria > Bacteroidota > Bacteroidia > Flavobacteriales_D > UBA2798 > CAMBFX01. Next base: position 22,086 of record CAMBFX010000021.1, read on the forward strand.
TGAACGATAACCTTCACCAATGAAATGTTTATCATGGCCGAACTGAATATTCAAATTTTTTGTTGCCGAATAAGAAACATATCCACTTGCCCAAGCATAATCATATCCATCCTCCTTGAATCTTTTTGTTCTACCTTGTCCTGGAAAAGTTCCGAATCCAGATAAAGTTCGCCAATTTCCAAGCGAATTCCTTCTTAATTCTCCGGTTTTATCAATGTAGTTACTCAAATATTGCGGAACTCTTGCTTGATTTTCGTAAAATGAAGTAGAGAATGAAATCTTTTCTCCCAAATTTACATTGGCCGTGATTCCACGTGAATTAACAAAAAATTTCCTTGAATTGTCATTGGCTAGGTCTCTACCATATTCAAAATTGAAAACGGGATTTAAATTAAAAGAATAATCTTTTTCTTTTACTTCATAAAGATGTTGCCATTTTGCTTTTTTCTTTAACCAACTTTTATCTGGCAACAACCAGGCGAAATGTTTCGTGACATCTGTGGTATTATATTCAATCAACTTTTCATAGGTAACTCCCACCTCTTTATTTTCGATTATGGGTTTCATAGAAGTATGAAAAGTTAGTGAATCATCGGAACTATGATGTAATTGAAAACCGATAGACAAAGCACGATTTAATGGAAGGTTGAGTTGTTGAGCAGAAATAAATTCAACCAACAACAAAAGAAAAAAACTTAAACCATATTTTTTCAATCCGTCCATTGTAAGTCTTTCACCTCATTATAAACAAGTGAGATTCCTTCTTTCAAATCAATTTTATGTTTCCATCCCAAAGAATGAATATTTGAAACATCTAATAATTTTCTGGGAGTTCCATCTGGTTTTGAAATATCCTTTTCAATATTTCCAGTATAACCAATAACTTGTTTTATTAATTCTGCTAATTCAAATATTGAAACATCTATTCCAGTTCCTACATTTACTATTTCTTTTTCATTGTAAGTTTCCATTAAATAGAAACAAGCTTCTGCCAAATCATCAACATGTAAAAATTCGCGTTTAGGCGAACCCGTTCCCCACATTATTACTTTACTTTCTCCTTTCCATTTAGCGGTATGAATTTTTCTAATCAACGCTGGAAGAACATGGGAATTATTTAAATCATAATTATCATTTGGCCCATAAAGATTAGTGGGCATCGCTGAAATAAAATTGCAACCGTATTGATCACGATATGCATCGCATAATTTTATCCCGGCAATTTTTGCAATCGCATAAGGTTCATTGGTATGCTCCAAATAACCTGAAAGCAAATATTCTTCCTTAAGGGGTTGCGGAGCCATTTTAGGATAAATACAAGATGAACCTAGAAACAATAATTTCTTCACCGAAAATTTATGCGCTGCATTTATCACATTGCATTCAATCATTAAATTCTGATAAATAAAATCTGCACGATAAATATTATTGGCATGAATACCTCCCACTCGTGCGGCAGCTAAAAAAACATAATCTGGCTTTTGTTCTTCGAAAAAATCATTGACAAATTGTTGATTTGTTAAATCTAATTCGGAAGAGCTTCTAACAATAATATTTGAAAAACCTTCATTTTTCAGCTTTCTCAAAATAGCAGAACCCACCATTCCGTTGTGTCCTGCAACATATATTTTGGCGCTTTTTTCCAATGGAATTATTCGTGATAGTTCATTACTTTATGACCGCCTTCACTCAATAATTTATCTCTTTGAAATAAATCTAAATCCGCTTTAACCATTTCACTTACCAATTCAGGTAATTCCACTGTGTGCTTCCAACCCAATTCACGATGAGCTTTAGTTGGATCACCAATTAAAAGTTCTACTTCTGTTGGCCTAAAATATTTCTCATCAATTTCAACTAAAACTTTTCCATCAGCCGAATTAATTCCTTTTTCATTTATGCCTTCGCCTTTCCAATCCATTTTTATTCCAACTTCAGCAAATGCTAGATTGATAAAATGGCGAACAGAATAAGTTTTTCCAGTTGCTAAAACATAATCATCTGCAATATCTTTCTGCAACATCATCCACATTCCTTCAATATAATCACGTGCATGTCCCCAATCACGTTGTGCATCCAAATTTCCTAAAAATAATTTTTCTTGTAATCCCAATTTAATTCTTGCTACAGCTCGTGTAATTTTTCTGGTCACGAATGTTTCTCCTCTTAGTGGAGATTCATGATTGAACAGTATTCCATTACAAGCAAACATTCCATAGGCTTCGCGATAATTTTTAGTTATCCAAAACGCATAGAGTTTTGCTATGGCATAAGGTGAACGTGGATAAAAAGGAGTGGTTTCACTTTGTGGAACTTCTTGAACCTTTCCATAAAGTTCAGAAGTAGATGCTTGATAAAATTTTGTTTTCTTTTCTAGTTTCAAAATACGTATTGCCTCTAAAATTCTTAATGTTCCCATAGCATCTCCATTGGCTGTATACTCTGGAGTTTCAAATGAAACTTGTACATGTGACTGAGCGCCCAAATTATAAATCTCATCTGGTTGCACTTCTTGAACTATTCGAATCAAATTGGTGCTGTCAGTTAAATCTCCATAATGAAGAAAAAAATTGACTCCTGTTTCGTGCTGATCTTTGTAAAGATGATCTATTCGATCGGTATTGAACAATGAACTTCTACGCTTAATACCATGAACAATGTAACCTTTTTTCAGAAGAAATTCTGCTAAATAAGCACCATCTTGTCCGGTAACTCCTGTGATTAATGCAACTTTTTTATTTGACATAGGATAAATTGTATGAATACAAAGTTAATAATTTCAGAGGAAAAAAGGAATAAATTGATGAAGTGAAAGAAAATACGGATTGATTCTCAAGAATGGATGATATCTCTGATTACCACCGATGCACAAGCTCCTCCAAAGGCAGCAGGGAGATAAGATATCGTTCCATAAGCTGATTTTTTAAAGTTGGAGCCATCTGTGAGCATTAGTGATTCCTTTATGGGTAGTTCAGCTGAAAAAGCCACTTTCAATCCCTTTTTTATGCCAAATTCTTTTAATCTTTTGCGAATATATTGAGCAAAAGGACAATTATATGTTTTGGATATATCTACGACACGAATTTGTGTTGGATCCAATTTTGCGCCTGCTCCCATGCTGGAAACAATAGGTTGATTGTTCTTTATACATTCAGAAATAACTGTCAATTTAGGAGTAATACTATCGATTGCTTCTATCACATAAGCATACTTTTTTTCGAAAATGGAAGCAATCACTTCGGGCTGGATGAATTCTTGTTTTACGTTTAATTTTAATTCAGGATTTATAGCTAGTAATCTCTCGGCCATAACGGTAGTTTTAGGAACTCCATGAGTGGTTGCTAAAGCAGGAAGTTGGCGATTTCTATTGGATGGATCTACCACATCGCCATCGATGATGGTCATTTCACCCACTCCAGCACGAGCGATAAATTCGGCAGCAAAAGAACCTACTCCACCCATACCGATAACCATTACGTGTGCGGATTTGAGTTTATTAAGACCTTCTTCTTTTACTAGAAGTTTGGTTCGAGACATCCAAGCGTCATTCATAATGTAAAATGATTAAATGAAAAAGTAAAAATAAAGCTGATTAAATCAAGAAAAAAACAATTTAAATAATTTTTTAAACATTAAGGAATTAAGAAACATGAAGTGAAGAATATTATCTCCATTACTGAACCAAAATAACTTAATGGTTAATTCTCTCGAAATTCAGATTAACTTGATTTTTCCAAAAATCTAATGATTGACCTGAAATATCTACTGCTTTTTGATAAATTTCTTCGATGGAATAATCCGAATCATCGGTTTCGAAAAATATTTTTTCGGGATTTACCTTTTCAAAAACAGTTTTCATTCTATCGGGTTGCAAGAAAAGTGATTTTCCCAATGAAATCGAATATTCCTTTGTGGTCAAATCAAAAGCCATTTCTGGACTTTTATGAAAACCATGGAATATAATTTTATCAGGAGAAATTTTATTTTTGAGCATCACTAAAATTTCATCAAATGCTTTTACGCAATGTAGAATCATCGGCTTTTGAAGTTTAATGGCGAGATTAATTTGTAATTGAAAAACGGTTTGTTGTAATTTGAAATCTGCACATTTTAGTTTATCCAAACCACATTCGCCAATGAAAATGGCGTTTTTGTTGGAAAATAATTTTTCAGTGTTTTTAATTTGTGTGTAATAATTTAAAGGATTGATATGCCAAGGATGAATGCCAGTTGAGAAATTAGAATCAGGAAGACTTTCACCTTGATTTAAATTATAAATGGAAATTAAATCCGTTGATTTTCGGAGTTTGTGAGTGTGGATGTCGATGAATGGATGCATAAAAAAATATCTTGTTAGACCCCTCCGCTTCGAAGACTCAGCACCTCCCCTTAGCAAGGGGAGGAGTTCCTGCTAAGATAAATTTCGCTTAACTTACTTTACCAAAAACCAATTATTCAATAATTGTTCGCGGTTGTATTTCATTCTTGATTTTGTATTCCAATCGAGAAATTCTTTTCCGGCTGCTTCTACGATTCCTTGTCCGGCAGCTGTATCCCATTCCATGGTTGGAGCAAAACGTGGATAAGTATTTGCCTTTCCTTCGGCAACGAGACAAATTTTAAGTGAACTTCCCATAGAAACGAGTTCTACTTTTCCGTGTATTTTTTCTAGTTCAGCAATATAAACTTGTGTTTCGGGTGACATGTGGGAACGGGAAGCGACAACTTTGAACGTTGAATCATTTGATGTAAAAGGAATTTTATTTTTCTCATTCGCCAAATCATTCCAAGCTATATTTTCATTGGTAGTTTCGGTTTTGTAAGCACCGTTTTTATTCCATCCTACATATAAAATTCCGGTTACTGGCACATAAATAATTCCTGCGATGGGAAAATTATTTTCTATTAATGCGATGTTAACGGTAAATTCTCCGTTTCGTTTTACAAATTCTTTGGTTCCATCGAGTGGATCTACAATCCATAAACGACTCCAATCTTTACGTTCATCATAGTGAATTTCTCGTCCTTCTTCACTTAAAACAGGAATAGAAGTTGAATCCAAAATCTCCATAATTTTATGATGCGCACGTTTATCGGCTTCTGTCAATGGAGATTTATCATCTTTGGTTTCTACTTTGAAATCGCTATTGTAAACGGAGAGAATTTCTTTTCCGGCAAGGATGGAAGCGCGAATGGCGGAGTTGATGAGGGAGAGGTCTTTCATATTTAAACACAAATTTGAATACAAGAATAAGAAAATTCAGCCACAGATGGCACAGATTTCACAGATAATAATGCCAATTAAATTAATAAGGACAGATAAATTACATTCTGTAATTTTTGTAATGTAAATATAATTCATAAAAATATCGAAGATAATTTGCCCATTGTGTTTATCAATTCTGAATTTTCTTCATCTGTGAAATCTGTGTCATCTGTGGCCAAAAAAATTACCACAAATCATACAAATAACCAAGAATACTCACCGCTGTTACAAAAAACAAAAGAGATAATCCCCAACCAAATTTGATATAATCTTTGAACTTATATCCTCCTGGACCATAAACCATGAGATTGGTTTGATAACCATAAGGAGTCATGAATTCTGCACATCCGGCAAATGCAATTGCGAGAAAAAATGGTGTTGGATCTAATCCCAATGTATTGGCCGCTGAGAGTGCAACGGGGAACATAATGGCAACTGCTGCTTTATTGGTTACCAACATTGCTAAAATATTTGTAATTAAATAAATTAAAGCTAAGGCAGCAATATTACTTCCGATGGGTTCTACAACATTTAACAATGAATTAGAAATTTCCTTATCCAAACCAGAATTGACAATTGCTTTTCCCAATGAAAGAGCAAGTACTAAAATCAAATACATATCCACATCGAAAGATCTTTTGATATCATTGAAACGAACAATTTGCATGGCCGCAATTAAAGTCATTAATAATAATAATCCTTCGAAAAGACTAGTCCAGCCCATTGCTGCCGATACAAAAGTTAAAACCGTTCCTAACATCACTGTGTATGTTTTATACGGTTTCATTTTATGAATTTTATCTACAATAGAAATGATATAAAAATCTTGTTCATCCGTTGCGCGATTTTGAAATTTATCACCCGTAAGTAGTAAAAGTAAATCTCCCGTTTGCAATTCTACTTCTCCTAATTTCCCAGTAATTCGTTCTCCATTTCTGTTGATAGCAATGATCGCTGCATCGTATTTTCCACGGAAATTGGTGTCGCGAACTACTTTTCCAATTAAATCGGAGCTAGCAGAAATTACTATTTCTACCACTTCCATGCTTTCGTCTTTAGTAAGCTTAGTAGAATTTGGAAGTTCTATTCCATTATTCGATTTAATTAAATCGATAATGGTTGCTGTTTCTCCTGCAAAAATTAATTTATCATTTGCTTCTAAGTTTTGTTTTGGACTTACAGGAGCAATTCGTTCTTCTCCTCTGATGATTTCTACTAAGAATAAACCCTGTAATTTTCTTAATCCCGCTTCTTCAACAGATTTACCAATGAGAGGAGATTTAGAATTTAAAATTGTTTCTGTTACATATTCACGCGATTTTTCTTTGAAAGAAGATAAAGCATCTTTGCGATC
>CAMBFX010000022.1 GCA_945865695.1 Chryseobacterium gleum
GTGCCTTACACAGGCTCAAATGTAATGATTGATATTTCGGATGTTTTAAGAGAAAAAGCCGAAGAAGATATGCGATTGTTAATTGAAGAAATTAGACATTACAAAAAAATGATGATTGCATTATTACTTGTTCATGTGAATATGGGCCAGCTTCTGAAATAATTGCCTCTAAAGCTGCTACAGTTAACTTTGATTTAGTAGTAATGGGAACCAAAGGTTCAGATTCAGTGGCAAGTAAATTATCGGGAAGCGTAACTTATAATACTATTCGTAAAATTAAAATCCCTGTAATTGTTGTGCCTGAGAAATCGGTTAATAGAGAAATTAAGAAGATTATTTTTGCTACCGATTTGCGCATTAATGGAAGCATTAATAAAGGTAGATTACTTACGAGATTTTGCTATTGATTTAGGATCTATTATTGATGTTTTATATGTGAATCAAAATGCAAATGAAAAGCCAGATATATCGATGGCTATTGATTCTAAGCGTGTAGATAATAAATTAAAGGATTTTTACCATAAGTTTGAAGTAGTAGAAAATGAAATTATTGAAGAAAGAATTAATGATTTTATCTCTACACATCTATATGATATTTTGGCGATAATGCCAAAACATCATAGTTTTTTAGGAGGCCTTTTTCACAAAAGCATGACGCTTAGCTTAACTATGCACACTCATTTACCGCTTCTCGTTCTGAGATAGCAAAATTGGTTTAGGTTAATCTGGGTGAGAGGAGTATTGCCCAGATTTTTTAATAATTCTGGACTTCATTATACATTAGGAAATTCTTTGTTCAATCTTTATATGCAATATAATGAGTTGATTATTATAATGCACTATGGATTATAAACGCGAAATTTTAAAATTTGAAATTATTTTCTGAGATTAAATGGAGGTATAATATGTAAACTCTAATTAAAAATTAATTTTGTGGTATGAAAGCAAATTTTGAAAAAGCAATAGATGGTTTGATTCCTGCAATTTTACAAGATAATTTAACTGGCAAAGTTTTAATGCTTGGATACATGAATGAAGAGGCATTAACTAAAACGCTAGAAGAAAAAAAGGTCACTTTTTTTAGTAGATCAAAGAATCGACTTTGGACAAAAGGAGAAGAATCGGGAAATTTTTTGAATTTAGTTTCCATTTCTAATGATTGTGACCTAGATACTTTTTTGATTCAAGTGAATCCAGTGGGCCCTGTTTGTCATACCGGAGAAGATACTTGTTGGAGCGAGAAAAATGAAAGTTCTTTGTATTTCTTAAATGAGTTAGAAAGAATAATTTCAGATAGAAAAAATAATCCGAGCGAAAAATCATATACCACCTCACTTTTCAATTTAGGAATAAATAAAGTCGCTCAAAAAGTGGGTGAGGAGGCTGTTGAATTGGTAATTGAAGCAAAAGATAACGACAAAGAAAAATTTTTAGGTGAAGCAGCAGATTTATTATTTCATTATATGATTTTACTTCAAGCCAAAAATTTTGAATTAAATGATGTAATAGAAGTACTTCAAAAAAGACATAAAAAATAAAGGCGAAATCTCTTCCGCCTTTATCTTTACTAATTAGTGCCTCTTTATCTTAATAAAGAAACATGTCCAATAAATTCATGCAATTTTCTATTAGATAATTGCTTCACTTTTATTTTCCAAACATAAACATCTTCTGGAGAGTCTAGTCCTTTATGTCTTCCATCCCATGCAATAGTAGGGTCCTCTGATTGGAATATCAATTCTCCCCAACGATTAAAAATCAATAATTCAAAAGTGTTAACATCGTGACCATTCACCAATGCCTTGAATTCGTCATTTTTTCCGTCATTATCAGGAGTAAATGCATTGGGCACATAAACTAAAAATTCGTCTTCAATTTCTATAATTTGGCAAGCGGTATCCAAACAACCATTCAATGTTTCTGCAATTAAACAAACTGAATAATTTCCAGGGTTTGTATTAGGGAAAATAAATGTTGGATTCGTAGAAGTAGAAGTTCCTAGACCACCAAAATCCCAATTATATAAATCAGCACCAGTAGAGGTGTTCGTGAAGTTAATTATTGGATTGGTAATTGTAGCGTCTGTTGGACCAAAAGTAAAATCAGCGATTGGATTTGCAAAAACACTAATCATGTTATTAATCGTTGTGGTGGCCGTACAATTGTTCGCATCAGTAATAGTTAAAGAAACAGTGTATTGTCCTGCATTATTAAATGTATTAGTGACATTTCCGCATGAGTTAGCAATAAAGCCATCACTCATAGCCCAAATACAATTCGTACCTGCGGGTATTGAATTATTAGAGAAATTTACCGTTAGCGGAGCACATCCAGAAGTTATATCTGCTAAAAATACAGGAACAGGTAATGGATTAACCGTAATTGAAGTGGTAGAACTGGTTCCACATCCACCTCCAATAGTATAAGTGATAGTATGTGTTCCTGATCCTGCAGTAGTAGGATTAAAAGTTCCCGTTGCGGCATTGGTAATTCCATTTCCACTCCAAGTTCCTCCTGAATTAACAGCCGTTAAATTAACTGGATTTGCATTCACACAAAACGGACCTGCTGCATTTATTGTTGATGGTATTAATGCAGTAACAACAATACTAATTTGATCATTGTCTCCGCAAACTCCAGCGATGGTATAGGTAATAGTATGCGTTCCAACCCCTGCCGTTGCAGGATTAAAAGTACCTAAACCACTAGAGGTAATTCCTGTTCCTGACCAAACACCGCTAGCTTGAGCAGCATTTAAATTTATTGCAGGATCCGAAACACAAAATGGTCCAGCAGCAGTAATGGTTGCATCAGCATCCGCTATCACTTGTATAGAGGTAGTTTGAATGTCGCCACAAGTTCCAGCAATAGAATAAGTGATAATATGATTTCCTGCACCTGCAAAAGAAGGGGAGAATTCTCCAGTAGCTGCATTCACAATTCCATTTCCACTCCAAGTTCCACCTGCATCAACAGCAGCTAAAAATGCATTTCCATTTGATGCACAAAATGGTCCTGCAGGAGTTATGGTAGCATCTAATTGGTTGGATACAGTGATTGAAGTTGTTTGTACATCACCACATGTTCCGGAAATGGTATAGGTAATCGTAAATGTTCCAGAACCAGCTACAGAAGGATCAAAAGTTCCATTTACTCCATTGGTAATTCCAGTTCCTGTCCATGTTCCACCAGCATCAACGGCTGTTAAATTAATCGCAGGGTCTGCAGGGCAAAAAGGTCCAGCAGGAGTTATGGTACCATCTAAATCTGGATTTACAACAATATCTTCTGTATCTGTTGAACCACAAGACCCAGGAATAGAGTAAGTAATGGTATGCGTTCCAACACCAGCAGTAGTTGGATTGAAAGTTCCAGTTGCCCCATTGGTAATTCCTGTTCCAGACCAAGTTCCACCAGCATCAACTGCAGTTAAATTAACAGCAGCATCCGATTCACAGAATGGACCAGCAGGAGAAATAGTCGCATCAAAAAGATCATTAACCGTAATGGTATAAGTTATGGGATTTCCTACACATGTTCCTATGGTTGGAGTAACAGTAATAGTTCCTGTAATGGCAGCACCAGTTGAATTGGTAGAAGTAAATCCAGGCGTATTGCCAGCAGCTCCAGCGCCTAATCCAATTGCTGTATTTGAATTTGTCCAAGCAAATGTAGCTCCAACCGGATTCGATACAAAAACAGAAGCTGGAACTGGATCTCCAGGGCAAGCCGCAATATTTGTGGGAGTTGTCATGGTAGGAACCGAATTAACGGTTACCGTCATTGTTGCGGGATTTGCGCATTGCCCTGCATTGGGAGTAAAAGTATAGGTTGTGGTTGTTGTATTATTTACTATAGGAGACCATATTCCAGCAATAGTATTTGTAGAAGTCGTAGGCAAAGTAATAGTTCCTCCTGAACAAATAGGAGCAATGGCTGTAAAAGTTGGTGTGGTTAATGCGTTTACTGTAATAGAAGTTGTACTATTCCCACCACAAGGTCCACCAATCGTATAAGTGATAGTATGTGTTCCTGGCCCTGCAGTAGCTGGATTAAATGTGCCTGTTGCAGCATTGGTAATTCCGGTTCCAGTCCAAGTTCCTCCAGCTGTAGCAGCAGTAAGATTGACTGCGGCAGCATTTTGACAAAATGGTCCAGCAGCTGTAATGGTTGTATTTGGAGTTGCACCAGTTGTAGCCACAGTTACGTTTCCAGTGGTAGGAACACAACCTCCATCACTAACCGTAACAGAATAATTTCCTGCACATAAACCTGTTGCTGTTGCCGTTCCTTGTCCTCCAGTAGGTGCAGGGCTCCAAGTGTAGGTATAGGTTCCAGAACCACCAGAAGCAGCAACAGAAGCTGTACCGTTACAAGTGCTGCAATTATCGGGTGTTTGACTCATGTTTAGAGTGACAGCACCCGCAGGTGTACATGGTCCACAGGTTGTCGTTCTAAAATATAATCCGGCAAGTATAATCGAATAACAGTCACCACCTCCATCAGGGTCAGTTGTGTAATTCAAACTCGCTAATCCCGAAGGAACAGCAGGTGAAACAACGTCAAAATTGTAGAAATTATTATTAAAAATTGCAGAGGCAGCTCCGGCACTTACTGTATGAGTTGGAGGAGTTACATTGTTTTGATTGTCTCCAGTAACTAGAAAAGCAGAAACATTGGAGCCAACACCACAAGCACCAATTCCAGTCATATTATAAGATTGAGCGGCACCACTCACATCTACTATACATCCATCATGTAAAATCATTGTTCCTCTATAAGTGGCAGCAGGGTCCGTGTAAATTACGATCAAGGTTACTCCGTCTGTTGAGCTGGCACCAGTATTTAAATTAACGGAATAATTTCCGTTTCCAGCAACCAAAGTGGTTACATTAGCTCTAAAGTGAGAAGTTCCACCCAATTGCCAGCATTTATCCGGTCCTGTTCCTATTAACACACCCGTTCCAGGAGTTCCATTTACAGTGAATACTGCATCATTGGTAGTGGTAGAAGCAATCCAATATAAATAGGCTTGTTGAATAACTGCACAAGCAGGAATACCAGCTATACTTAAATTAACAGGCAAACCTGTACCTGATGGAGTGTATCGAGTAGTGGTCATTACAGACGATTGAACAAAATTCAATCCGCATAACGTTTGGTTATATGACATTCCTAGCGTTCCAGAACCATCTCGCGTTTGAAGGGGATTGGAATTCGTTCCATCACCATTGTGGGTTGCATTAGGATTATTAAAATTGGGTGTAAAATTTACTTGTGAAAAAACTTCTGCTCCTATCAAAATAAGGAGAAAAAGCATTGAAATTCTTAAAAAAGAAAGATTCATAAACAGGGTTTAGGTACAGTTTAGACGTAAAAACTTGAAAAAGGTAGCCTATTTATTCTAATCAATTTTATCTAATGAGTAAAATATAATGCAAAAAGCAGGCTATAAGCCTGCTTTTAAGTAAATTGAAAATTTAAATTATTTTAATAAATTCACATGTCCAATGAAATCATGTTGTTTATTATCTATTGCTGATTTCACTTTAATCTTCCATACATAAGTATCTTCTTTACTCATTACTGTTTTATACGTTCCGTCCCATCCAGATTCAGAATGTTCTGTTTCAAAAATTAATTCTCCCCAACGATTAAAGATCAATAATTCATAACTTAATGGATCATGACCACTAACCACAGGAAGGAAAATATCATTTCTTCCATCATTATCGGGGGTAAAAGAGTTTGGAACGTAAACGATAAACTCATCGTAAATGATAATATCATGACAAATTGAATCCACACAACCTGCACTATTTTCAACAGCTAAACATACTGTATAACTTCCAGGTGCTGTATTTGGAAAAACAAATGAAGGATTGGTTAAAGTTGATGTTCCTAATCCATCAAAATCCCAATTAAAAATAGTTGCTCCAATAGAACTATTCGTAAAATTCACTGTTGGATCTGTGATGGTGGTATTTTCTGGGAACCAAGTAAATTCTGCTTCTGGGATTTCAGATACACAAACAATACTATTTTGTGTTGCCGAACTTGTGCATCCTTGCGCTGAAGTAACCTGTAATGTCACATCAAAACATCCAACAGAATTAAATGTATGAGTTACACTTCCTGTTGAGGTCGAAATAAACCCATCACTCATTGACCAAGTAACTGTTGAGCCAGCAAGCCCGGTGTTATCCGTAAATGTTGCCGTTACAGGAATACATCCAGTGGCATTATTAACGGAGAATGTAACTGTTGGTTGTGGATTTACAGTAATAGTAGTTGTTTGAACATCGCCACATGTACCAGGAATTGTGTAGGTAATAATATGAGTTCCGGGACCAGCTATTGCAGGGTCAAAAATGCCAGTTACAGCATTAGTTATTCCAATTCCTGTAAAGGTTCCTCCTCCATTGACTGTATTTAAATCAACAGTAGTTGCATTGACACAGAATGGACCAACAGGATTGATAGTCGCATCAAAATTATTAACTACTACAATTTCTATAGTTTGAATATCTCCACATTGACCAGGAATGGTATAGGTAATTAGATGCGTTCCTACACCTGCTGTGGCTGGATCAAAAGTTCCAGTTGCAGCATTGGTAATTCCAGTTCCACTCCAAACACCACCTGCATCAACAGCTGTTAAAGTAGTAGAAGTATTTCCAGTGCAGAAAGGTCCCGCAGCGGTAATCGTAGCATCCATATTTGGTAATACAGTTATGGCTGTTGTTTGAACATCACCACAATTTCCTCCCAACGTATAAGTAATAGTATGTGTTCCTGGTCCAGCAGTAGCTGGATTAAAAGTTCCAGTTGCCCCATTGGTAATTCCAGTTCCAGTCCAAGTTCCACCAGCATCAACAGCGGTTAAATTAAAAGAAGGGTCTTGTTCACAAACATTCGCTACTGGATTTATTGAAGCGTTCAATTGATTAGATACAATAATATTGATTGTTTGAACATCACCACATACACCAGCAATGGTATAAGTAATAGTATGAGTTCCGTTTCCTGCAATTGATGGATCAAAAATTCCCAAAGCAGCATTCGTAATTCCAGTTCCACTCCAAACACCTCCAGCATCTGCAGCACTTAGAGCAATAGCTGGGTCATTTGTACAGAAAGGACCTGCTGCTGTAATTGTTGCGTCCATATCAGGATTAATGGTAATGGTTGTCGTTTGTACATCTCCACATGAGCCTCCAATAGTATAAGTGATGGTATGTGTTCCTGGTCCTGCAGTTGCAGGGTCAAAAGTACCCGTTGCTCCATTGGTAATTCCGGTGCCAGTCCATGTTCCTCCAGCATCAACCGCTGTCATTGAAATAGAAGCATCAGATTCACAAAAAGGTCCTATAGGTGTTATGGTGGCATTTAGTTGGTCACTTACAGTAATGGTATAAGTTACAGGATTTCCAACACAACCGTTTAATGTTGGAATTACACTTACAGTTCCAGTTATTGAAGAGCCAGTTCCGTTAGTTGAATTGAAACCAGGAGTATTTCCGGTTGCACCAGCTCCTAGACCAATGTTTGTGTTTGAATTTGTCCATTCAAAAGTTGAACCTGCAGGAGTTGAAGTATAGGCAGACGCTGCAATTGGGTCACCAGGACAAGCTGAAATATTAGTGATTGGATCTACAACTGGTATCGGATTGACATCAACAGATAAAGTAGTAGTGGTTGCACATTGTCCCGCAGTAGGGGTAAATGTATAAGTTGTAGTTGCAGTATTATTTACTGCAGGCGTCCAGGTTCCTGTAAAAGAATTTGTAGAGGTAGTTGGTAAAGTGATATTTCCACCCGAACAAATTGGAGCAATAGCAGTAAATGAAGGCGTAACAGGATTATTAACGTTAACTGTCATGGTTGTAGTAGTTGCGCATTGGCCTGCAGTAGGAGTAAATGTATAAGTAGTATTTGCCGTATTATTAACAGCCGGTGACCAAATACCTGTGAAAGCATTTGTAGAGGTAGTAGGTAAAGTTATAGTGCCGCCAGAACAAATTGGTGGGATGGCAGTGAATGTTGGAGTAACTGGTGAACCAACGTTTACAGTCATGGTTGTCGTTGTCGCACATTGTCCAGCAGTAGGAGTAAAAGTATAGGTGGTAGTGGCAGTATTATTTACTGCTGGCGACCATGTTCCAGTAATACCATTAGTTGAAGTAGTAGGTAAATTAATTGTACCTCCTGAACAAATTGGGGTAATAGCCGTAAAAGATGGAACAGTTGGTGTATTAACAGTTACCGTCATAGTGGTTGTAGTAGCACATAATCCAGCAGTAGGGGTAAAGGTATAAGCAGTAGTTGCGGTATTATTTACAGCTGGCGACCATGTTCCAGTAATACCATTGTTAGAAGTAGTAGGAAGTGTTATTATTCCTCCCGAACAAATCGGTGCTATAGCGGTGAATGTTGGAACAGTTGGTGTGTTTACTGTAACAGTCATTGTAGCAGTAGAAGCACATTGTCCTGTAGTGGGTGTAAATGTATAAGTAGTCGTTGCCGTATTATTTATTGCTGGCGACCAGGTTCCTGTAATTCCATTGGTAGAAGTGGTGGGTAAAGTTATACTTCCTCCTAAACAAATGGCAGGGATTGCCGTAAATGAAGGTGTAACAGGATTATTAATTACTACTACGGTAGTTGCAGTAGATGTACATGATCCCACTGTTACTGTTAGAGTATAGTTTCCAGCTGCCGTAGCGGTTGCAGGACGAGTTGGATTTTGCAAATTAGATGTAAAGCCGCTGGGACCAACCCAAGAATAAGTTCCACCACCTGTACCATTCAATTGGATAGTTTGACCAACACAATATGGACCAGTATTTGTTGCAGTTGCTGGACAAGCTGCCGCACATAATGGATCATTAGCAGGTAATACAGTTACAACAGCGGTAGCAGTTCCGGTTCCACAAGGACCAGTTCCTGTTACAGTATAAGATGTAGTTGTTGTAGGCGTTGCAGTAACTGGATTTCCTGCGGTAGCACTTAACGTTCCGCCTGGTGACCAAGTGTAAGAATTTCCGCCGTTAGCAGTTAAAACTGCATTTCCTCCGGGACAAATTGTTGCTGAGTTAACTGTGATTGGTGTAAACGTACTACAACTTATAGTGGCAGTACCGAAGAAATTTAATGGGAGAGAAGTGGATTGAGAACTATAATTCGAGAGGCAAATTAAAAACCGCTGTCCACAAGTAACGTTTAATTCAGGTTGAAAATTTGTAGCGTCTCCACCCGCAGGTAATGGGCTCGCCATTCCTGTAAAGGATTCACATGCACCATTCCAATTACAACTTACGGGAGCAAGTGTGTTATTAATAATTGAATTACATGCTGTACTACTGTAGGGCCACATAATCCAATCTAAACAACCAAATCCACCATCAGCACCAACAGAAAACTCAAGAGTTCCATTCGTAGCAATGTTAACAATCATCCAAGTACTATTAAGTTCACCTGATAGTAAACAACCAGCATTTATTCCATTCGGATTAATGCCCGGGTTAGAAACTGTAGAACCAGTTGTAAATTCTGTTACAGAACCTCCACCGCTAGGATCAATTTGAAAAGAGGAATGGGTACAAATATTTACTGCTCCCGAACAATCTGATGCTATAATCGGACCTGGAGGCGGTGGAGGTGGAGAACCACACGGGTTACAAATCACGTTAGCCAACCAACCTGAAGAAACCACAGAACCATCGGTGGTAAAAACCAAAGTTAAGCATCCGGTAGTTGAGGTTATGTTTCCAGGACCAGTTGTTCCTGTTAAAGTTGCAAGTAAAGTGGTGGCGGTTGTTCCGTCGTAAATTCTTAAATAATCGAAATTATTTTCTAAGTTAAAAGCTGTAAATTGCAATGTAATACATTGACCTGCAAATCCTGTACAAATGGTTTGGGTACAATTTGCACCATTCACATAATTACCAGCTCCACCTGGGTCAGCAAAAGTTCCGCCACATTGAGTCAAGGTGGTTGTAATGCCTGTGCAACCCGCCATGTTGGACTGACTAAGAGCATAATTAAAATAGAATAAAAATCCTAATGAGAGAAGTAATTTTAATTTCATAGATAGAAATTTAATTTGCAAAAGATAGTAATAAATATTTTTTTAAATCAGTAAAATTTAAAATATTTTTCAAGGATTAATTTTTGTTGTTTCTAAAATATAGACTCAAAAAAGTTAATGAGGTTGCCTTATTTACCGTTATAATTTTTAATAAAGAACGAAATAATACAGTTGAAAGCCTATTTGTTAAAAAAATACTATACCCAAATAGATTAAAAGCATCTATTTACCTAAAATTTAACCATAAACAATTACATTTGTGCCTCAATTTTATATTACATGTTTGAAAATTTATCAGAGAAATTAGATCGAGCCTTTAAAGTTTTAAAAGGACAAGGTAAAATTACCGAAGTCAATGTGGCCGAAACGTTGAAAGAGGTGAGACGTGTTTTGTTAGATGCCGATGTCAACTACAAAATCGCAAAAGAATTTACCGAAACAGTTAAAGAAAAAGCGCTAGGGCAAAATGTTTTAACTTCTATTTCTCCGAGCCAATTATTGATAAAAATTGTTCACGATGAATTAGCCGAATTGATGGGCGGACAGAAAGCCGAAATCAATTTATCAGGTAGTCCATCAGTGATTTTGATGTCGGGATTACAAGGTTCTGGTAAAACAACTTTCTCGGGTAAATTAGCCAATTTCTTAAAAAATAAACGAGGAAGAAGACCACTTTTAGTAGCTTGTGATGTTTATCGTCCAGCTGCGATAGATCAGTTGCATGTTTTAGGTCAACAATTAGAAATAGAAGTTTTCTCTGATAGAGATGAAAAAGATCCCGTAAAAATTGCACAAAAAGCCATTGTTTACGCTCGTAGCAATAGTTTCAATACGGTTATCATAGATACAGCAGGTCGTTTGGCTGTGGATGAACAAATGATGAATGAAATTGCCGCTATCAAAAAAGCCATTCAACCGAATGAGATTTTATTTGTGGTAGATTCCATGACGGGACAAGATGCGGTGAATACTGCAAAAGCTTTCAATGACAAATTAGATTTTGATGGAGTTGTTTTAACCAAATTAGATGGTGATACCAGAGGTGGAGCTGCACTTTCAATTAAATCGATAGTTCAAAAACCAATAAAATTCGTTGGTACAGGCGAGAAAATGGATGCACTTGATGTTTTCCATCCAGACCGTATGGCTGATCGAATTTTGGGAATGGGTGATGTGGTAACTCTTGTTGAAAAAGCGCAAGAACAATACAGCGAAGAGCAAGCTAGAAAACTTCAGAAGAAAATTGCCAAAAATCAATTTGATTTCAATGACTTTTTAGAACAACTTCAGCAGATAAAGAAGATGGGAAATGTGAAGGATTTGATGGGTATGATTCCAGGAATGGGTAAAATGGTGAAGGATGTAGACATTAAAGAAGATTCATTTAAGCATGTGGAAGCGATTATTCATTCGATGACTCCTAAAGAAAGAAGTAATCCAGATTTATTATCGGGTCCTCGTAAAAAAAGAATTGCTGATGGTAGCGGTAGAAATATCCAAGAGGTAAATAAATTAATGAAACAATTTGAAGATACCCGCAAAATGATGCGAATGATGAGTGATAAAAAAGGAATGGCTAATATGATGCGTCAAATGAAAAACATGCCAGGAGGAGGAATGCCTCGATAAAAAATAATTATGGTAATACTTGACGGAAAAAAAACTTCAGAAGACATTCGCATTGAAATAAAAGCGGAGGTAGATTCTATTCGTAAAAAAGGAAAGAAAATTCCTCATTTGGCAGCTGTTTTGGTGGGTAATGTTGGAGCTAGTGTTACCTATGTGAATGCGAAAATTAAAGATTGCGAAGAAGTAGGATTTGTTTCTTCATTGGTAAGATTGAGTGATACCGTTTCTGAAAAAGAATTATTGGAGGAAATTGAAAAACTAAATAATGATGTTGAAGTAGATGGTTTTATTGTCCAATTGCCATTACCCTCTCATATCGATGAGAAAAAAATTATTTTAGCTATCAAACCCGAGAAAGATGTAGATGGATTTCATCCTGCGAATATTGGTAAAATGGCATTGAATTTTCCTGGATTTTTGCCAGCAACTCCCTATGGAATTTTGCAATTATTGCAGCGATACAATGTTGATACAACTGGTAAACATTGTGTGGTGGTGGGAAGAAGTAATATTGTAGGTTCACCTATGAGTATTTTAATGGCGAGAAATTCTTATCCAGGAAATTGCACAGTAACATTAACACATAGCAGAACAGTCAATTTTAAGGAGATTTGCCGCCAAGCCGATATTTTGATTGTTGCTCTGGGAAAACCCGAATATATTAAAGCAGATATGGTGAAAGAAGGTGTGGTAATCGTTGATGTTGGCATTTCAAGAATTCCCGATACTTCAAAAAAATCAGGCTATAGAATTGTGGGAGATGTGGATTTTAATTCGGTTGCTTCAAAATGTACATTTTTGACTCCAGTTCCAGGTGGTGTGGGACCGATGACTAGAGCTTCTTTGTTGAAAAATACACTTTTGGCGAGCAAGAAATAATAAATTAAGTTCTGATTACTAGTGTTTAATCAAATTATTTTGCATTCCATTTTGAATTATTAACTTTGCAACCCCGAAAGGGCGAAGGTATTAGATAGATTTAAGTTCTTTAATGATATTTTTTTAGCCGGAGAGATGGGTGAGTGGCTGAAACCAGCAGTTTGCTAAACTGCCGTACGAGAAATCGTATCGAGGGTTCGAATCCCTCTCTCTCCGCAGATGAAATAAAATAATGATTTGCTTAGCAAATCTTTTTTGATAAATGAATGAAATTCAAAGTTAACTTTGAAATTTCATGAATGAAATCAAAAAATAGCGCAGCGATTATTTTATTTCTGACAATGGGTGACAACGGGATCACATGGTAATCCCTTTAATCATCCACGTTCTTTAAAAGTTTTTTGAGATTATTTGCGCAATAATTATACTTTTGCGCACGAATTAAGAAATTAATTCAATCGGGGTGTAGCGTAGTCCGGTCATCGCGCCTGGTTTGGGACCAGGAGGTCGCAAGTTCGAATCTTGCCACCCCGACAATTAAGGTTCAAAGTTTAAGGTTGAAGGTTGTTTCACAACTTTAAACATTAAACCTTGAACTTTTTTCATTTATCCAGGTCCCGTAGCTCAGCTGGATAGAGCAACTGCCTTCTAAGCAGTAGGTCAAGCGTTCGAGTCGCTTCGGGATCACATAGTAATTTAAAGCCTTTCAGAAAACTGGAGGGCTTTTTAATTTAATCTGGTTTAAACATTTGTCCGAAAAGTATTACAATCTTAATCTCATCCCATTTTAATTTTTTCTACTAAATCATGAAAATAATCGGCTGACCAAATTTGAAGAGATTTATCATCCTTTACAAACCGAACAACATCTTCTTTTATTCGCACAAATGAAACAACATCAATTTTTGCGGAAAGTAATGAATGCAATTGCTTTTGGGTAATATTTTTTTTTGTCCAATCTCCAGTATCCTTTCCTCTTTGTGAAAAATGATTTAAATCCAATGAAATATTTTTTTTAATGAACCATTCTAAATCATACCAATCTCTTCCTTTCACTCTGTTTTTCCATTTTCTGAATAAAAGGGCATGCATTTTTCCTGCAAATAAACTCGATGGAGTAAAACATTTTACATAGAAGGAGAAAGGGCGCAATAACAACTTTTGTTCTGTATCAAATTGAAGCGGAGGATTTCTATCTACTTCTATTTTTATTTTGATATTCTTATTTGATTTTATGCCGGCTTGTTTAACAATATCTTCCAAAATTATTTCTTTCCAAACCGTTTCTGATTTGAGAAAAGCCGATTCCACATTGGTTTGTATTTTCTTGTCTTTTTCTTGGATGCTTACTCTCATTCCGAGAGATTCAAATTCGGTAATAATTGAATTAAAATAAGGTTCCAATGAAAATTCATTGTCTTTTTTTAATAATGAAAAATCCAAATCTTCAGAGAAGCGATCGAGATTATAAAAAATGCGAAGTGCAGTTCCGCCATAAAAAGCGGCTTTCTCAAAAAAATCTGTTCGCGATAATCCTGCAAGGGCAATTTCCTGCATAATTTCTCGCAAAGCATATAAAGTTTCATCCTCGTTTTTTGGGTTGTATTGGGAAATCCATTCTTTGATCATAATTCTTGCAACGTTTTAATTAATATTTCAAGACTTTTTTGTTTGGGTGCGTTTTCAATCCATGAACGTATCATTTTAGTATCTAGCAGACGCAATATATTTTCATCCATTCTTAAATCGTCTAAAAGCAAATCTTTTGTTTGTTTAATACTTCTTAATGTAATTCCAGAAGTGAGAATTATTTTATCACAAATGGCTTTTTCGCGAGAAGCAATCAATACATTTTGTTTAGGGGCAAGTTGAATACTTTCTACACCAAATGAATAATAGGGTAAAGGAAGATATTGGAAACTGAATCTACCTATGGTAGTATCATAATGTTTGGAAGTTTTAATGGTTGCAGAAGTAATTTCGAAAACGCGCTCGGGAATCATTCCCCAATAAGCTAATGCTGACTCTAAAGAAATATAACTTGGACCTCGCAGGTGATTGGCGATAAGAAATGGTTCTGGGTCGGTTAAATCAGATTTTATTCCTGGAATATAAAGTCCTCTTCGAATAGAAATCAATTCGCCATTTTTTACCCATTCGTTTATCTTATCATTCGGACGTTTATAGTCTTTAACAATATCCAAAATGAAAGACCGAGAAATAGGGATGAGCCCAAACTGAATATCAGATTGTTTTAATTGCATTTGTAATAATTTGATACAAAAATCGGATAATTTCCGATTAAATACAACTAATTAGACATAAATATGTATTTATTTTGTTAGACAATCGGAATAATTCCGATTATTCTATTATTTTATGACAATTTGTTTTTTGATATTGCAATAAACTTTTAGAGTTATCTTGGCTTCTCTAGGTTTCTCCGTGATCCCGCTGGGACTCGAACCCAGGACCCTATTGTAATTTATATCCTTTATCTTCACGACACATCGGGATTTTCGGAGGTCAAATCTACGTTGCATCTGTAAGTATATGTGTAATTTTTTGAATCTCTTTATTGCCCAATTGCTGGGGATGATTTTTCATGCACAATTCGGTATCTATACAAGTTGGGTATATGAATCAAAACAATCAAAACGGATTTCTAATAACCATTGGTTGTATTGCGAATGAGAAATTCCTAAAAGCTTCAAGGTAGAATTCAATCCCAATTGATTCTTCATTCGAAGAACAACTGAAATGATTTGGCGTTTCACTTTTCTTTCTTTTGATTTTATTTTTAAAACTGGTTGAATGTATTCTTTTAAAATCAACCAAGATTTTGTAATAGAAAGAAGCGTTTTGCGTTGCTTTCTATTTTCATTAATCAATTGTGAAAGTTTCAAAGCATCATCGAAATAATAACGGAATTCATTGCCGATATACTGATCGAATTTGGTTTTCCTCCAAGTAGAAATGGTGGAGTAAGGGATTTTCTTTCTGAATTCTGCGGGCAGTAAATTCTCATTGCCGGTAGAGTAGAGAAATACCAAGGAAGAGTCATATTTTTTTTTGTTCATGGTTTTAAAATTTCGGGTTTATACGAAATCCTTTATTCCAAAATTAAAACACATATATTCAGAATCTTAAGTCGTTTTAGTGTCAAAATCAGAGTAAACACTAAAAAATGAATATTTTAGTGTTTGGTATATAAAAAATGCTTATTTTTGATGCCATAATCGGAGTAAACACTAAAAAATCGATATTTTAATGTCAAATATTAAATATAAAATCAATCCAGACCGAATGTTGCCTTGGAATGATTTACCCGAATTACCTATTGATGATAGTATATTTAAAACAACTGAAATACTTGAACAATTAGGCGAATCTAAAGCAGCGCTGGCTCGTTTACACGGACGCAGTGTTGTTATTCCAAATCAAGGAATGCTTATTAATACTATTAGCTTACAAGAGGCAAAAGCATCGAGTGAAATTGAGAATATTTTTACCACCGATGATGAACTTTACAAAGAATTCAGTGATCAAAAAAATGAAAAGCAAGGGGCTGCAAAAGAAATTCTGAAATATCGCGAAGCATTATGGAAAGGTCATCAATATCTGAATGAAAAGACAATTTTTGATGTTCCTTATTTCATCCAAATGTTTCAAGAAATTAAACAAACTACAGATGAAATTAGGCCAGATTTTATTCATACAACCATTAAGCAAGGCGGAAGTGGTGCCAATTCTGGTAAAGTAATTTATACTCCACCCAAAGGTGTTTCGGTGATAAATGAAAAACTTAATAATTTGATTTCCTATTTAAATGATGATAAACAATTTAAAATAGATCATCTTTTGAAAATGGCAATTGCACATTACCAATTTGAAGCAATTCATCCTTTTAGAGATGGAAATGGAAGAACAGGTAGAGTTTTTAATATTCATTATCTTACCAATAAAGGTTTGCTGGATTTTCCGATTTTATTCCTCAGCCGTTTTATCTTAAATAATAAAGATGATTACTATGCAGGTTTAAATGGTGTAACACAAAGAGGAGATTGGGAAAACTGGATTATGTATATGTTAAAAGCAATTGAGTCTACCTCAAACTATACTTTCGATAGGATTAATGAAATAATGTCGGCTAAAGATTCAATTTTAGAATATGTAAAAAAAGAAGCTCCTAAAATTCGAAAACCAGATGAATTGATTCAAGCTATTTTTACACAGCCTTTCACCAAGGTAAAACATTTGCAAGATAAAAAAATTTATTCTGAAGCTACAGCTAGAGATTATTTGAATTTACTCACTTCATTAAGGATTCTAGAAAGAAAAACCATTGATGGACATCATTATTACCTAAATATCGAATTATATAGAATACTACAATCTTAAATTAATTAAAGAAGAATGTGGATAAGAAAAGTTTAAAGTTGGCTCTAACCTATTATAATGGTATTCAACATTCAACATTAAACTTTGAACTAAAGGGACTAATCTTTTATATTTACACAATATTTAACCGACCATGAGCAAAATCAAATTTGGAACAGACGGATGGAGAGCCATCATTGCCGATGATTATACCGTTGAAAATGTGGCAAGAGTTACCGAAGCCACTTCTGTTTGGCTGAAGAAAAATTATAAAAACCCTTCAGTTGTTGTGGGACATGATTGTCGTTTTGCAGGCGAATTATTTGCAGAAACCGTTACACGCGTTTTTGCTGAACAAGGAATCAAAGTTTATTTATCCAAAGGTTTTGTTTCTACACCTATGATTTCATTAGGTGCGAAACATTTTAATACATCTCTTGGAGTAATTATCACCGCTAGTCATAATCCGCCTTCGTATAACGGATATAAATTAAAAAGTGAACATGGTGGTCCACTTTCTCCTGAGAAAGTGCAAGAAATTGAAGATATCATTCCGGATAAATGTTCGGCAATTTCGAATAAATCCATTGACGAATTAGTAGCAGAAAAAAAAGTGGAAATCGTTCCATTGGAAGATATTTATGTGACGCATGTAGAGAAAAGTTTTGATCTCAACGCTATTCGCAATTCAGGAATGAAATTGGCTTATGATGCAATGTATGGCGCGGGACAAAATGTAATCAAACGTATTTTACCAGAAGCGGTACTTTTACATTGTGATTACAACCCTTCGTTCATGGGGCAAGCTCCCGAACCGATTCATAAAAACTTATTGGAGTTTTCTAATCTGATAAAAAAAGACGGTAAAATAAATTGCGGTTTAGCTACTGATGGAGATGCCGATCGTATCGGTTTATACAATAGCAAAGGTGAATTTGTAGATTCGCATCATATCATTTTATTGCTGATTCATTATTTTGCCAAATACAAAGGAATGACTGGAAAAGTAGTGACTGCATTTTCTACTACTCCAAGAGTGAAAAAGATGTGTGATCATTATAAATTGGAATCAGAAGTTGTAAAAATTGGTTTCAAATACATTGCTGGAATCATGGTGGAAGAAGATAATATCATTGTGGGTGGAGAAGAATCGGGAGGAATTGCCGTTATCGGACATATTCCAGAACGGGATGGAATTTGGATGGGATTAATCATTTGGGAATTTATGGCCAAGAGCGGAAAAACATTGGAAGAATTGATCAAAGAAGTGTATGAAATTACGGGCTCTTTTTCATTCGAAAGAAACGATTTGCATCTGAAAGAAGAAGTGAAACAAAAAATCGTGAAACAAACCAATGGAGCAGGGTATGCTGCTTTTGGAAATTACAAAGTGAATAAAGTAGAATCGATTGATGGATTTAAATATTATTTTGATAACGATGAATGGGTAATGATTCGCGCTTCGGGAACCGAACCTGTATTGCGTATTTATGCCGAATCATCTGATAAAGAAGGAGCGGATAAAATCATTGAATCAACGATTAAAACCATTTTGTCCTAATGAAATTAACGGAACAATTTAAACCTTTTACCGAAGAAGATTTTGCCACAGCCTTTCAAAAAGAATTGAAGACGGGAGATTTTCGAGAAATTCTTACTTGGAAAACGAATGAAGGAATTGATGTTTCTCCGTTTTATCATGTAGAATCGAATTCAAAATTGACTATTCTTTCACACGGAAATGATTGGGAAATTAACGATGAAATTTTAATTACAGATTTTAAAAAAGGGAATGAAATGGCCTTGGCTTTTTTAAATTCAGGGGCAAGTTCATTAACTTTCATTGGGGAAATAAAAAATGTAAATGATTTGGAAATCCTTTTGAAAGAAATAGGAATCAATTACATTGAAATAAATTTTAAAAATGCTGGTGAAAATATCATTGGTATTTTATCCGAGTATTGTGAGAAAAACAAGATTGATAAATCAGAATTACGTGGTTGTTTTCATTTAAAAACAGTCATTCAACATTCTTTTTCAAAAATGCAATCTATTTGTATCGATGCTGCCAAATTTCACAATGCCGGAGCGAATATTCATCAACAATTAGCTTTTGCCATTTCAGAAGGGAAGGAGCAATTAGAAAAATTAATTGATTTTGGGATTTCAGTAGAAAATGCAATTTCCTCTATCCGTTTTTCATTGGCTGTAGGTCCAAATTTCTTTTTTGAAATCGCTAAAATTCGCGCTTTTCGATTGCTTTGGAAAAATATAACGAATCAATATTTGCTTGGAAATGTTATTCCTGTTTATGTGCTTGTGGAAACTTCGCAGATGTGGTTGGCCAAGGATGATGTGAATAATAATTTAATTCGAGCCACTTTTCAAGCGATTTCAGCCGCTTTAGGCGGAGCAGACTCAATATTTATCCATTCTTATTCAAATGATGGGCAATCAGAAAGAATTTCTCGAAATGTTCAGTTGGTGATTAAAGAAGAAGGGTTTTTAAATAAGGTTTCGGATGCAGCAGCTGGTGCAATCTATATTGAAACAGTAACGAATGAACTCGTTAAATTATCTTGGAAGAAATTTCAAGAGGTGGAAAAAAATGGGGGATATGCAACTTCCATTAAGAATGAAATGATTCAAAAGGATATTTATATTTCAGCTTCTGAAATCAAGAAAGATTTAGCTTCTGGAAAAATTAAAATGATAGGAGTGAACAAACATCAACCGGCCGGAAATAAAAACTCCTTATCCGATACATTGATCTACGATAAGGAGTTAAAAATGGTGGATTTATTTTCTTAAGCTCTTCCTAAATTATAAAGCATATTAGAATGGCTTCGTAAAGCAATCCAAAAACTAGAATGTGAATGATAGGGAAGATTAAATTCTTGAGCTGTGTCTTTTACTATTTTAGCAATTTTAGCATAGTGAATATGACAAATAGTAGGAAATAAATGGTGTTCTACTTGATAGTTTAATCCACCAGCATACCAAGTCAATAATTTATTTTTACCAGCAAAATCTGCAGTAGTATACAATTGGTGAATAGCCCAATTGTTTTCTAATTGCCCTGCGTCATCAGGTAATGGAAAATTGGTTTCTTCAATAACATGCGCTAATTGAAAAATAACGGCTAATATCAAACCACAAACGAAGTGCATGATAAAAAATCCAAGTAAAATTTGCCAAACATTATAATCTGTAACAATAAAAGGAAGGACTAAGAAAATAGCATAATAAATTAATTTGCTTACGAATAATTTGAATAATTCTTTTTTGTATTCAGCATCAGATTTGATTAATCCCATTCTTCTGTATCTAAAAATTTGTTGGTAATCTTTAGTTAAAGCCCACATCAATGTCATTAAACCATAGAAAAACCATGCATATATAAATTGAAGTTTATGAATCTTCATTTTTTTAGCATGAGGTGAAAAACGTAAAAATCCAAGTGGAGCAATATCTTCGTCATGCCCTTCTACATTGGTATACATATGATGTAGATGATTGTGCTGAATTTTCCAATTAAAACTAGATCCTCCAATTAAAGTCATCGTATAAGAAACTAGCTGATTAAACTTTTTATTTTTAGAATAACCACCATGATTGGCATCGTGCATCACAGCTAAGCCTAATCCAGCCATTCCCACTCCCATGGTAACAATCATTAAAATATTTAGCCAGACATTATCAAACGTATGATTTAGAATTAAAACAAAAGGGACTAAATATATAGCATACAACAGAATGGTTTTAATAATCATGGTGTAGTTTCCGTAGGGAGAAATGTTTTTTTCTTTGAAGTAATTGTCAACTCTTTTTTTAAGAGTTAAATAAAAGTCTTTTTGGTTACTTCCGAATCGAATAGATTGAGTACTCATGGTGTATTTTTTATAACTTTTCAGTTAATGTTATCTGGCGCAAAGATACACTACATTGCTCTGGTTACAATGCCTTGTTTAGGGTATTGTAAGTAAAAATATGAAGTATTTGTTGTGAAAAAAAATTAATATGGATCTACGTCACAATCTACCTTTGTGCTTCGTAATGAAGTGTCTGTATTGAATTTATCAATGGTTTCACGAACGAATTGTTTGAAACTATTGAATTCTTTTCCTCTCTCAATTTTAACAATTATTGTCTTTATGTAATAGTCTTTTACTCTTCCAACAGCTGGTTTTTCGGGCCCTAATACTCTTTTGTTTAACTTTTCACGCAACCATTCCGCCATTATTTTTGCTGCTTCATTTACTTTTTCTTGGTTCTTATGTTTTAAGGTGATGGTAATTAATTTGACATACGGAGGATATAAAAAGTTTTTTCTTTCTAGTAATTCTTGTTTTACCATTCCTTCATAATCATTGCGAATTACTTTTTGAATAATCCAATGATCCGAATTTTGTGCTTGAATATAAACTAATCCTCTTTTGTTTTTTCTTCCAGCACGTCCCGAAACTTGTGCAAACAATTGATAAGCTCTTTCAAAAGATCGAAAATCTGGATAGTTCAACATTGGATCAGCATGTAAAATTCCTACCAACGAAACATTATCAAAATCCAAACCTTTTGTTACCATTTGCGTTCCCACCAAAACATCAATTTTTTTATCTTCAAAATCAGTTATTAATTGGTAATAAGCATTTTTAGATCGAGTAGTATCCAAATCCATTCTGGCTACTTTTACTCCTGGTAAAAATAATCCTAATTCTTCTTCTATTTTTTCTGTGCCAATTCCTACCATTTTTAATTTGGTGCTTCCACAAGCATCACATCGAGTAGGTGGTGAATAATTAGTGCCGCAATAATGACAAACCAAATAATGTTTAAATTTATGATATGTAAGACTTACATCGCAATGTTTACATTTAGGAACCCATGCACATAATTCACAATTCCATTGTGGGGTGTAACCTCTTCTATTTTGAAATAAAATTACTTGTTCTTTTTTATCTAACGCTGTTCTGATTGCATCTAGTAGCGTTTCAGAAAAACTTTCTCGTATGGTTTTCGATTTCTTTGCTTCTTTCATATCTACCACTTTTATTTCGGGCATTTGAATTCCGCCAAATCGTTTATCCAATTTTACAAAACCATATTTACCTTGTGTGGCTTGAAAATAAGTTTCTATTGATGGAGTTGCACTTCCCAATAATACGTTTGCATGAAAGGAGGCCGCTAATACAATGGCGCAATCTCTAGCTTGATATCTTGGATCAGGATCTTGTTGCTTATAGGAACTTTCATGTTCTTCATCCACAATAATTAATCCTAAATCACGATAAGGGAGAAAAATGGACGAACGTGCGCCAATAATTATTTCAAATGAATTTTCTCCGATTTTATTGGTGCGTTCCCAAACTTCTGCTCTCTCATTTTCATTGAATCGAGAATGATAAATTCCTACTTTATTTCCAAAATGCTTTTTTAATCTTGCAATGATTTGTGTGGTTAAAGCAATTTCAGGTAATAAATACAAAACTTGTTTTCCTTGACTTAAGGTTTCTTCAATTAGATGAATATAAACTTCCGTTTTTCCAGAGCCAGTTACTCCGTGCAATAAAGTAGTTTTCTCCTCCGAAAAATTTTCTTTAACTTCTTTTAAAGCGGTAATTTGAATTTCATTCAATGATTTAGGTTCATTGATTTCTTTTGAATTGTCCTTTAATCGATCGGTTCGCTTGGCGTAAATCTCAAAAATTCCTTTTTTAATTAAGGTATCGAGTGAAGAAGCGCTCAATAATTTCTCCACCAAAATTGATTTTTTTACTTCATTTTCATTCTTGGTAAATTTCCCTGATAATTGTAAAAATTGCATCATCACATCTGTTTGTTTCGGAGATTTTTTTTCGGATGTTTCAAAAAATTGTTGGATTGATTTTTCGTCTTGAAAAGCCTCAGTCAAACGAATGAAATTTTCCATTTTAGGACGATAACGTAATTTGATTTCTTCTTCGGTGGTTACCAAATTCTTCTCTGACATGTTTTTAATCAATGTCAGCACTGATTTTTTATTTACAATTCCAATAATATCTTTAACCGATAATTTATCACGCACTTCTAATGCTTCTATCACTTTTAATTCTTCACTAGATAAATCATCAATGGCACCCGTAAAATCCGGATGAATCATAATCACTGTTTCACTGGCTAGTTTCAAACTAGAAGGCAAAGCAGCTTGCATCACATCACCCAACGTGCAGAGGTAATAATCGGCCATCCATTGCCAAAAATTTAATTGTTTTTGAGTTACAATTGGATTTTTATCTAAAATAGAATCAATTGGTTTTACTTCATATGCTTTTGGCTTTTCGGCATGAACTTTATTGATGATGGCTGTATAAAATCGTTGAGCGCCAAATTGAACAATCACTCTTTTTCCAACTAAAATTTCTTGAGTTAAATCTTCAGGCACACCAAAAGTGTAGAGTCTTGGCAAAGCCAATGGCAGAATAACATCAACAAATATTTTTTCTTCGAATAACAAAGTAATGGATTATAAAATTAATTAGAACGGATATCCGATTCCCACATTTAAATTGATCCTTCTAATATCAAAAGTCCATCTATCACCAATGGGAAACTCAGGATCTTTTATCGGAACGGCAAAATCAAAACGGATTACAAAGAAACTTAAATCAAGACGCAAACCAATTCCAGTTCCAATAGCTAACTCACTTAAAAACTTACTCGAAAAACCAGAACCTGGTCGAGCTTCATTTTCTTTAATATTCCAAATATTTCCAACATCAGCAAATAAGGCTCCTTCTATGAATCCAAAAAGATCAAAACGATATTCGATATTTGCTTCTAAAGAAATATCACCGATTTTATCCAATGAATTTAACGAATCTACGAACGATCCAGGGCCAACTGCTCTTGCTTTCCAAGCTCTCAATCCATTGGAACCTCCCACAAAAAAACTTTTTTCAAATGGTAATGCTTGATTGAAATTTTTTCCTGGAAATCCAATTCCACCATAGGTTCTAAAAATCATTTTACTATCTTCATTGAAAGTAATATAATATCGAGCTTCAATATCCGTTTTCACATATTGCGCATATTGTATTCCAAGCAATTCATAGGCATTACTTTCATTCAAAGGTCGGTCAGACCAATTCATTAATGCCCTCAAAATATTCCCCCCCCAATCTACACCTGTTTTTAAATAGAAAGCATCATTCAATCGAGAAGGACTTGCCATATTGAATGTGTGCGAAATTTGACTTCCCACAATTAAGTGATCTCGATAAGAATTAATTAATAATTGATCATTGAGAAAGTACAATCGGTCAATAAATTCTTGTGTTTCATTGCTTATATTCACCCCACTTAAATTGAGTAATGTAAAATATACGGAGTTAAAAGTTTTATTTATTTTTTCTTCTTTACCAGGAATTACAAATTGATATGCCCAGTTGGCTTCTGTAATGGCTCTAGTAAAATCTGGTCTTCTTTGGTAATTATATTTAGTAGTAAAAACGGTTTGTGGAGTAGAGTTTTTGGAGAATTTTACGAGGTCAAAGGGTAAGAGGAATTTTGGGATATTAAGAGAAATTTCTGGACCAAATTCTAAAGTGTTGAAAGTATTTACCGGAACCAAATCTCCAACAATTCCACCATCCACATTAATAATTTGTTCATCTTGATTGGTAACTGTTTGTTGCGCTTCAATACCTCCATGCAAACTGAATTTAAATGATTCTCCACCGCGAAATACATTTTTATTTCTATAGGACGTATTGGCCTGAATCCCCATATTTCCTGCCTTATTAGTGCCAGTACCCTCTGCTAAAAAACTTTGTCGTTTTGAGGGCACAACATTAATGTAACAATCCAACATATTTGGATCCTGAGGATTGGGTTGAAAGCTGATGGAAATATTTTTGTAAATACCTAAAGAAGATAATTTTTTGTAGGTATTATCCACCTCTTTCTGGCGATAAGTTGTTCCTCTGCTGAGATAAATGGATTGGACTAATTCATCTGGTTTGAATTTTATTTTTCCTTTGTTAGGGTTATAAATCATAATGAAAGAGGAATCTGCCGTATAAACGGTGTCGTAAACCTGTGATTTATTTTCATCTCCTGCTATAATTGGATCAAAATCGGTATTTACATAAATGTTCGCCACATTGTAACGCACGTGAGGAGTTTGAATCAATGAATCTGGATTTTTTGGATCAGGACGCGTTACATTATGAATACTTACATTTATGTCAACACTATTTCTACATAAAGCACTATCCAAACTAAAATAAACGAATTCCTTATTGAAATAATAATACCCGCGGTCTTTTAAATAATTATTGATTCGTTCACGTTCTGCATCCAATTTATCCATGTCAATCACATCACCAATTTTTACTAATGATTCTTTTTGTATTTTCTCAATTAATTTTTTTAGTTTTTTATCATCAATAGTAAAATTAACTGTGTTGATGAGATAAGGTTTATCAGCAGTAATCGTATAATAGACGTATGCTCTTTTTTTCTTTGTATCAATATAAATTGAATCAGTTACTTTATTATCAAAATAACCTTTATTAAACATATAGTAATTTAATTGTTGTGTTGTGGTCCTCACTTTCATTGAGTCTAATATCACAGGAGCTTCTCCAACAGAAGTCATTAACCATTTTCCAATTCGTTCTTTAATGGAAACTTTTAGTCTTTTTGGACTTTTTTCGTTCAATTCTCTTTTATGATTTCTTTTTTCAATTCGAGCATGACGTTTAGCCGTTTTTGCATTCATTTTAACGGTGTCGGGCCAATTGTAAACTATAAGATGAAAAGGAATTTTTTTAAAAATTCGAGTATTGGGTTTTTGTTTTAAAATTCCCTCTAATTCATAAGCATCAACTTTGCTCTCATCACAAGTAATGATGTTTTTTTGCAAAAGGTATTGCCCCTCTTGTAATTTTTTGGTTGGATTACAAGCAGAAATGACCAAAATAATGGCAACGAATATGTATAAAATTGCTTTCAATTAATTTATAGGATGCAAATTTGCGTAACAATTCGTTACTTTGAACCTCTTTCAAAAATTATGCTAACAAAAAATGAAATTAAGTATTTGAAGTCGCTTCATCAAAAAAAAGAGCGAGAAGTGGCTCAATGCTTTTTGTGTGAGGGTGAAAAAATTGTCTCTGAGGCACTTGAGTCTGGTTGGAAAGTAAAAAAAATATTTATAACGCATAAAGTTGCTGAAAACAGCATTTTTAAAACGGATTTTGAAGCCATTTCGGAAAAGGAAATGGAACAGATTTCTACTTTAGCGACTCCTCCTGGGGTAATGGCTTTGGTGGAATATCCTCCATTAATTCGACCAAATTTTGATGAATTGAACTCAGAATTATTTTTGATTTTAGATAGTATTAATGATCCTGGAAATTTAGGAACCATTATTAGATTAGCTGATTGGTATAATATTAAATACATTTTTTGCAGCGAGAATACAGTGGATCGCTTTAACGCAAAAGTAGTACAAGCTTCTATGGGCAGTATTTTTAGAACAACTATTTTTTATACCGATTTAACCGCTTTTCTGAATGATTGCCAACAGGAACAAATTCCGCTTTATGCTGCTGTAATGAACGGAAATTTGGCTCAAAAAGGTTTTATGAATAAAGGCGGTTTAATCATGGGTAGCGAATCACATGGTATTTCTAATGCGTTATTGAATACGAAAATAACTAAAGTAACCATACCTAAATTTGGTAAAGCAGAATCACTTAATGTTGGAGTAGCCACTGGGATTTTATTGTCCATGCTTCGTTAGAATTTTACATTTCTATTACAAGTTTTTAAGATTTATTAATATTGGCATTCTTGTTGATTTGATTCTATTATCTTTGATAAAACAAATTTTATGAACAACTGCGAAGCACTCAGTCATTCAAATAAAAAATAATTTAAACTATGACTAACTGCGAAGCACTCAGTCATTCAAATAAAAAATAATTTAAACTATGACTAACTGCGAAATAATCAATCATTCCCTCACAAGTAAATATTCAATGATGAAAATGAAATTATTCTTATTTTCAGTAGCCTTACTTTTTGGAGCATTCTCATTAAAGGCAGCCGACTCTGTTTCCCATAGCGAATGGGATGCCTTATTGAAGAAATATGTTACTTCTGCTGGTAAAGTGGATTATGAAGGTTTTAAAACAGATAAAGCGAAATTGCAAAAATATTGTGATTTACTTTCTGATAATAAACCAAAATCTACTTGGACATCTGATCAAAAAAAGGCCTATTGGATGAATGCTTACAATGCTTTTGCGGTTTTGTTAGTGGTAAATAATTATCCTGTAGAAAGTATCAAAGATATTGGCTCATGGGGAAAAGATGTTTGGGATATGAAATTCTTTAAAATCGGTGGAACTGAAATGAGTCTTTCGCATATTGAACATAAGATTTTAAGAGCGGATTATAAAGACCCGCGCATTCATGCAGGAATTAATTGCGCCTCGTATTCATGTCCGAATCTATATAACAAAGCTTTTACCGAAGATAATGTGGAAGAGGCTTTGACCAAATTGATGAAGGATTTTGTGAATGATAGACTCAAAAATAAAATCACAGAAAGTTCAATTCAAATTTCAGAAATATTCAAATGGTTCAAAGAAGACTTCACAAAAAATCAAACGTTGATTGAATTTTTAAATAAGTATTCGGCTGTTTCCATCAAAAAAGATGCAAAGATTTCGTATATGAAATATAATTGGACGATGAATAAGAAGTGAATTACTCCCTACGGTCGTGAGAAAAGTTAGCCAATAAGCGAATGAGTAAAGAAACCAAAAAGTGAATCAGTAAATTTGCCAAATATTCAATAATCAAAAATAAATAATCAATTCTTTACCATGGAAACTTACTACAACCCAGAAGATCTCAAAAAATTCGGAAACATCGGTGAATTCGATAAGCCTTTGGCGGATAAATTTTTCGATTATTACGGAGAAGTTTTTAAAGAAGGAGCTTTAACTGCAAGAGAAAAATCTTTGATTGCTCTAGCCGTTGCACATGCTGTTCAATGCCCCTATTGCATCGATGCCTATACTTCTGACACTTTAGAAAAAGGGGTGACTGAAGAACAAATGATGGAAGCGGTTCATGTAGCTGCTGCTATTCGCGGAGGATCGTCATTGGTGCATGGAGTACAAATGATGAATAAGGTGAAGAAATTATCGATGTAACAAACCAGAATGATCAAGTCTTTAAAATCAACTTCTCATCAACTAGCGGATAAAAAAAATCAGTTATCACAATTGAGTGGAGGTAAGTTTGCAACTGGAGAATGGGATACCTTTCAGAATAAATTAAAAAACGTTCAGCAATTTCCTTTAAAGCCAACTGGAATAGAAATTTTTCAGATGAATTTAGGATATATGTGCAATCAAACATGCAAACATTGCCATGTAGACGCTGGTCCAGATCGCAAAGAAATAATGAATAAAGAAACAATGGAGGAGTGTTTAACCCTCATTGCTAAAAATAAATTTCCAACCATCGATTTAACAGGTGGTGCTCCCGAAATGAATCCTAATTTTAGATGGTTTGTAGAAGAAGCATTTAAAATTGGCGTAAAGGAAATTATTGTAAGATGTAATTTAACCATTATTCTCGCCAA
>CAMBFX010000023.1 GCA_945865695.1 Chryseobacterium gleum
TGGAACAATGGAATTATTTATTTCTACACCCATTTGGATGAAAGCATTGATTGTTTTTGCAGCCGGATTGTTTATTCATCAATTTTACTCGGCCTTTGCTCCATTTGTTTATTTCGCGTTTTAGTGAGGCTCAAATTTAATTAAGAAAACTTTTGCCCATATTATTTAAAGGGTCTAACTTCTTTTCCGCGACCTATTTTCAAGAGGTAATTTTTACGAAACGGACTGCGGGGACCCTTCAGGAAGTTCCGAAGCGGGTCGCGAGGAAATCACCTGAAGGGTCGCAAGTCTGTGAGTAAAATTTGCCGAATGAAAATCAGTCTTGACTTTTTTGTTTCTTTTTGCGTCAAGGCAAAAAGAAAATAGAAGCTTCATCATATTTTGCTTTCTAATTTTTTCCTAACTTTACCACTTAATTTATCATTTTTATGAGCGAAAAAGAAAATCCTAATGCATTAAATATCGAGCTATCTGAAGAAGTAGCCGAAGGTGTTTATTCTAATCTTGCTATCATTACACATAGCAATGCAGAATTTATTGTTGATTTTGTTAGAATTATGCCAGGTGTTCCAAAAGCTAGAGTAAAATCTAGAATTGTATTAACTCCTCAGCACGCAAAACGATTATTACATGCTCTTTCAGATAACATTCATAAGTTTGAAGCAGGTCATGGTACTATCAAAGAAACAGAAGGAATGGGCGGTGGAATTCCGATGGGTTTTGGCGGGCCAACTACTCAAGCTTAATTTTTTAACCGTTCGTTAAATAGAATGAATTCGTTGAAAATATTTTTTTCCAAATTTGTATTTTAAAACTGTTATATGATTTTACCTGTTGTTGCCATTGGCGACCCGGTTCTTAAAAAAGTAGCCGAAAAAATAGATAAGAATTACGAAGGTCTTTCGAAATTGATAGAGGATATGTTTGAAACAATGTACAATGCCAGTGGCGTTGGTTTAGCTGCTCCTCAAATTGGAAAATCAATAAGATTGTTTGTGATTGACGCTACGCCTTTTGCAGATGATGAAGAAGAAGGAACCGAAATGTTGAAAGGATTCAAGAAAGTTTTTATTAATGCCGAAATCTCTAATGAAAAGGGAGAAGAATGGGGTTTTAATGAAGGCTGTTTAAGTATTCCAGGAATTCGTGAAGAAGTTTTTAGAAAAGAAAAATTGACGATTAAATATTGGGATGAGAATTTTAAAGAGCATAAAGAATCGTATGATGGTTATGCGGCAAGAATCATTCAGCATGAATATGATCATATAGAAGGTAAATTATTTACTGACTTAATTTCGCCACTAAGAAAACGATTATTGAAAAGAAAATTAGAAGAGATTTCTAGAGGTGATGTAGATGTTTCTTATAAAATGAAATTTGTTCGGAAAACCAGATAAAAAAATAATTATGAAAAATATTGTTTTGTGTTTATTTATTTCCACTTTGATTTTATCCTGTAGTTCTTCAAAAAAGGAAGGCGAGGAAGCAAGTGCAAAAACAGAAGTTAGTCCAGAAAAGCAAAAAGCAAGATTGCAGGAGTTGGATAAAGAATTTTTGACAGCCACTTCATTGGATAAAAAGAAGGCAAAAGAATTTGTGGGTTTATGTATGGAATTTGCAGATGCTAATCCAGATGACAAAGACGTTCCGATGTATTTAGAAAAAGGAGGATTGGTTGCAGGAGCTTTAAAGAAATACCGATTAAAAACTGAATTATTTCAATATATTATAGATAAGCATAGAGGTTATCCAAATTATACCAATGTAATTTATTTGCAAGCGGTTGCTTGGGATACTGAAATGAAAGATGCAGCAACTGCCAAAAATTATTACCTAATGGTTTTAGAGCAACATAAAGATTCCGGAATTATAGAAAGTACAAATACACGTTTAGCAACAATTGATTCGCTGACGTATGAACAACATGTGGATATGCTGATTAAAAAGGCAGAAGCGCAGTTGCAATAATTATAGAAAAACTTACAATTAGCACGTTTTTTCAACGAGCTATTTTCAAGAGGTAATATTTTCGAAACAAACTGCGGGCACCTTTCAAGAAAAACAATTTATTTACGTTCCATTTACGATAAATCATAACAAGAAAATCTTACTGATAAAGAATGAAGAGAATTGATAAAAAGTATTGGAAAATAGTTTCAAAATTTAAAAGTTGATTAATACCCATCTAATTTATTTCAAAAATCAAGAAGGAATTAGAGAAGAGAGAATAGGGAAATTGGTTTTGGTGAGGTGATTTGTTTCCGAATAATATTGTTGAATTAGAAATCTCTCATCATTACGATGAATTGATTTTCAATATAGTTATACTAGGCAAAACTAATTTTCAGAAAATACGTATATTTGTATTATGAAAGTTTTAGTGGATATAAAAGATGATAAGGCGGCTTTTCTCATTGAGCTAATGAAGAACTTTCCTTTTGTTAGAAAAGCAGAAGCTTTTAAAAGCGAAAAAGAAATGCTTAAAGCTGAAATTATGGAAGCTGTAGAAGAAGTGAAGTTGGCTAAAAAAGGGAAAAAGAAATTGAAATCCTTCGACCAATTTCTAAATGAGCTATAAAATTGAACTCTCTCAGAAGTTTGAGCGACAAGCCAAAACTTTACTAAAAAAATATCCTTCTCTCCAAAAAGAATTGATTCAATTAAGAAATGATTTAATTGAAAATCCACAATTAGGAACATCCATAGGTCATCACTGTTTTAAAATCAGACTTTCCATTGCATCCAAGGGAAAAGGAAAGTCAGGTGGAGCAAGAGTGATTTCTTTTGTTTTTATTTCTGGGAAAACAATTTATCTACTTTCCATTTACGATAAATCAGAACAAGAAAATCTTACAGATAAAGAATTGAAGGAATTGATAAAAAGTATTGAGAAATAGGTTCAAAATTTAAAAGTTGATTAATACTAATCTAATTTTTTCAAAAATTATGAGGAAATCAGGGAAGAGAGAAGAGGGAAATTGGTTTTGGTGAGGTGATTTGTTTACTGACATTAATCATTTAATTTTTTATCCAAATAGCTAATTCTTTAATAGTATTGGTTTGTTAATATTGAATAGATTCATTTCTATTCTATCAGCGGAATGTCGCATAAAATACTCAAATCTTTTCGAATAAAAAACTTTTTTAGAAAGTTTCTTTTAGGCATTTTAGTTGCTTAATAATACATAATAGTATGAAAAAATTCATTATGGCTATCAGCCTTTGGGGCATTATTAATTGCGCTCAAGCCCAAAATTGGGAATTTACAGGAAACACCATTACTCAAGGAAGTTATTTGGGAACGAATAATAACGAAGCCTTGATATTTAAATCCAACAGTAATGAAGGCTTGAGAATAAAACCCAATGGAGAATTAAGAATCAAAAATTTTGATGATAATCTTTCTAATGGCGTTGTTTGGGTGAATTCAAATGGCATATTGAATAAACTTAATTTTACTGGAAATACGACAGATGTTTTATTAGGCAATGGAACTTTTGGATCAGTAACCACTTTATCTGGATGGAGTATATCTGGAAATGTCCTTTTCTCAGATTTGTCAAAAAATGTTGCAATCGGAACTAATATTGCACCGGAAAAATTGACGGTTGCAGGAAATATCATTGCTAGTGGAAGTATCAGTGGGACTTCTTTGAATGTAATTGATATTGTAACAACTGGGAAAGAATTCAAAATTTCTACTTCACTTTGTATGAAAGGGATTGATGTGAATGACCCAAATAGTAAGAATGAAATTTGTGGTATGAATGGAGATTTGTTCATTCAAAGTGTACATAATAATAACCATAATACAATTTTGAATTATGGAAATAGCGGTAAAGTCGGGATAGGTATTATTCCTACCGAGGATTTTCATGTGGGAGTGGATGCTAAATTTGAAGGGAATCTTTTTTCAAAGGATTTATGGACAAACAGAATTCGCAGCGAATCCTCCGACAAAACTATTTATATAGGAGATAGTACAATCTTAATTGATTATGGGCATAATTTCATAACTAACAATGCAGGAAGTTATTTTTATCAGGGTAATATTAATGTTAAAGGTCTTACCATTGCTCCTACTGCCGGAGGTTCCATTACCTCAATTGCAACAGGAGCAGGATCGCTTACACTTGGTAATTTTTTACAAAATTTTGGTACTGGTTCTATGATGCTTGGTAAGGGTATTAATGGGGCGACACCTTTAAAAAACTTTGATAATTTTACGTTTAAAGTTGGATTTAATTCTGATTTGGCAACGTTCACAGTAACAAATTCAAATGGGGTAGGAACTACCGGCAATGTAGGTATTGGAACGGAAAGCCCTAATTCAAAATTTCATGTGCATCAAGAGGTTGATCCTCTGATAGGAGGTTATGGGATTCTCTCCACTTCTAATTCACCGACAGTCAAAAGTATTTCAGTCATTCATAAAGCTCCCGGAAACGATCAGGAAAATTTCATTGTTTATACAGACGGTCGAGTATATTGTCGCGAAGTATTTGTAAAATTGGGACAATTATGAGATTTTGTTTTTGATGAAGATTATGATTTGATGACTTATCAGGAATTAGAAAATTATCTAATAAAAAATCATCATTTACCAGGAGTTCCATCTGAACCTGAAGTTTTGAATAGTGGATTAAATGTAGGTGAAATGCAAGCGAAAGTTTTGCAAAAAACAGAAGAAAACACCCTTTACATTCTTGATTTGAATAAGCGATTGGAACTATCACAAACGGAAAATGAAAAACTGAAATCCGATTTAGAAGAAATGAAGAGGAAGCAAATTGAATTGGAGATTAAAATGAATGAATTATTGAATAAAAAATAATCATTATGAAAACGATTGTTTTTTTAATTGGAATGCTGTTTTTTATCGGTTCAGGTACGACTCAAATCTCCAATCCTTATAATACACCTTTGCCGATTGATTGTTGGGCTTTGAATCAGAACAGCTTTAATTTGAACCCGAATATATTCAAACATTTTTCTTGTTTTGAATTGCCTGGAAATAATACCGTTTCAGTAACTGGATTAAGAGAAGTTGAATTATCTGCTGGAAAGGAAATTCATCTAAAGCCCGGCTTCAGTGTGACCAATTTATCAGGTAATG
Source organism: Chryseobacterium gleum (assembly GCA_945865695.1). GTDB lineage: Bacteria > Bacteroidota > Bacteroidia > Flavobacteriales_D > UBA2798 > CAMBFX01. The sequence continues at coordinate 5,117 of CAMBFX010000023.1, forward strand.
GAAATTTTCATGCCATGATTGAAAAAGAAGATGTTGGCGTTGCTGTTTTTGCACCATTAACCAGTTTAGGAGAAGTTCCAAAATGTGAAAAATTGGAATTAGGATTGAATTTACCAGATGCTATCACAGATCAAATCGAAAATTATTTTAATGGTGTCCCTCACGATGCAATTAATCCATTTGATCCTGACCAAATCAGTATCGAAGCGAATTTCATTCATTATACTAACGAAAGTTTGAATTATTACGAACAACATATTTTACCATTAGCTTTGAGAAATACGGCAACTGTTAGGCAGTCATTTGGATTTTATTATGAGGAATTTCATACAGATTATTCCGTTTATACTGATGGAAACTGGATTCGGGATACGACTAGTTTTGATTTCAGAATAAGATTTTCCCCTAACGAAACAGGTGTTTGGCGAACAGAGATTAAAATCTTTGTTCAAGGACAATTACTTTATACTTTAAAACCGATTTATTTCAGATGCACCCCATCTAATTGTCCTGGATTTATTGTAGGTGGTGCAACTACCAATGACAACCGTCATTTTGTTTTTGAAAACGGGGATGAATTTTTCGGAATTGGACAGAATATCGCTTGGGCTGATAAGCCTAATACAACAATGCCACCTGGTTATGGACCTACTCGAACACAACCTCCTTCTGGTTATGTTCAACAAAGAGAATATATTGAAGATCTTGCTGAAAACGGAGGGAATTTGGTTCGGATATTGAGTGCTGAATGGACTGATGCATTGGAATGGGAAAAGTTAGGTGATTATAAAAAATCGATGCCCTTTGCTTGGGAGTTTGATTAAACCTTTGACTTGCTTTCAGAAAAAGACATTTATATTTTATGGTGTATGCAAACACATACAGCATTTATGTATGAGAATCCATTTAGTGCGGATGACTCACAAGCATGGCCGGGTAATCCATACAATACACAGTTGGGATTGCCTACATTGGAATCATTTTTTACGGATTCGCAAGCGTGGGATTTTTATAAGAAAAAAATAAGGTATTTAATGGCTCGTTGGGGATACTCTTCTAAGATAGCTGGATTGCAGCCTTTCAGTGAAATAAATGAAATTGCTGGTAATGATGCTAATGTTGATCCTTATTTCACAATTACATCTTTCAGAGAGGATGTGAATAACCGTGTTATAGAAATCAAAAATTACATCCAAGTTGAATTAAAATATAACTTCAATATCGGAACATCTTTTACTTCAGATTTAGGTGGATCAAATGGAAAAGATGATATAACTATTGACAATGACGCAATGTCAGAGGCTGATTTTAATGATTGGCATCCTTATTCTGATGGTAGGAATCGAAATCTAGGAGGACGTTGGGGAATTATAAACGATGATTCTGGTTGGGCTTTATTTGAAAAATTCAATAAACCAGTAATTATTGGTGAAAATGGTTTGAATTCTTATCAGCTTTATGATTGCAAAGAAAATGACTGGCATAACGATTTATGGGCAAGTTCGATGATGGGAGGATGGGCAACTGGTCTGCCATGGTATTTATGGAAAGGGGAACATAATACCCGTGAGAATTTTAACTTTGTAAGAGAGTTTTTTGATACTTACATAGACTTTAAAAACATTGACTGGGAGCCGATGAGATGGCCAGGGGTACCAGCATCATGGTCTAATTTCTTTTGGAATCCAGATTTAACGGATGATTATGCGAAGAAATTTGATAATTATTTTGAAGCATTATATATGACTGGTGATGGAGATCATATTAACGATAAAAGGGCTTTCGGGTGGGTGCATAATCGATCTGATTATTGGTATAATAAACTAACTAATTGTGAAAATGCAATAATAACGAGTAATAATTTAATTGCACCCGGTGACGATGATCCAAATAATTCTGTAATAATAAATTCAGGAAATGGAACTAACAAATATCGAAAATTAAGAATGTTTCATATGAGTAATTATCAAATATTCGATATAAGGTGGTTTAATCCGTTAACAGGAGTAGAATATATTCCAACTCAAGAAACCCACGGATCAGGTGATTTTATTGTAACAATTCCTAATAATGTAAATTTTACTCAATATAATGATTTAGTGTTTTTAATGTATCCCAATAATTCATCCTTTTATACACCAGGATCAAATTCTCCTGGCTCCGAAATCTTCGTACTTGATGAGAATAATGACAAAAAAGATTCCAGTAACTTAAATAAAATTGTCGAAGAAACTGACTTTAATATATTTGTTTACCCTAATCCCACAAATCAAGTAGTAAATGTGAATTGTTCAGAAGAAATTATTTCAATAGAAATATGTAATATCATGGGTGAAAAAATTTCAACGAAAGTTGTAAACGATACTTCTACAACAATTGATATGATTGATTTTTCCAGAGCAGTTTATATTTTAAAAATAATATGTCTATCAAAAAATCATATAGTAAGAATCGTATATCAGTAATATGAAAAAAATAGTAATGTTATTTTTTATTTTAAATTGTTTGCTTTCTTTCGGACAGGAGTCTGCTGTGTCAAATAAAAAATCTAAATTAAGCTTAAACGTAAATTTTGGATTATTGTATCATCCTGGAGGGTTAAGTGGGAAAACTAGCTTTGGGGACTTAATTTATTTTAAGTATAAGATGCCTTATGATTTCAATTTAAACTATGTTCTTAAAGGAAAAAAACGCTGGCATGAGTTTGGAGTTGTTTATTTGCAAAAATCAGGAACTACAAATACAAAATCGGGGTATGTGAACTGTAACTCACAAGTTTATTTAATCAATGTATCTTATAAAGCAAATTTCAACTATTTAGCATTTCATTATGGGCTTGAATTTCCATTGAAAAATGAGTTATTTTCAATAACACCATTTCTTAGGATTGGCTATTCATTTAATTCAAATTATGAACAAATATTAGAACCTTTTTGCTATAGCTCTTATGAGGATTTATCTTATCTTGAAAAAACACCCTATCTTGAAACTGGATTTGGCCTAAATTATAAATTAATTCGTAAAGTACATTTTAATATGGCATTACGTTTTCGAAGCTCGTTTAGAGGTATAGCTCCAGAAGCAGATAATTTTTTTAGTTTGGGGTTAGTTTTGGATTTTACTAATTTTTAAAATAATGATTATGTCAAAGAATATTCAAATATTGATTCTAATACTTTATTTTGTTCTTTCAGATCAAAAAGGATTCACGCAATGGACAACTGTTTCTATTGGGTCGTTAGACGTTGTTACGGATATTCAGATTGCAAATCCATCTATTGCGTATTATACTTTGGGGTTTCCGGATAGTGAATTAATGAAAACTTCAGATGGCGGAAATTTATGGGCAAGTACTGGAAAAACTTTTACCTATTTCAAAGAAATACAAACTGTAAATAACGATACCGTGTTTGGTTTGGGTGGAGGAGCTCTAGAATATTCTTATGATGGTTCGGTGAATTTTCAAAATGCAAATTTCAATAATTCCTTCATGGAATTATATAGTATGCATTTTCCTTCAAATAATATCGGTTATGTTGCTGGCATGAATAATAATTGGGATAGTATTCTGGTTTTTAAAACTACAAACGGAGGCCAATCATTTAATTTGATCAAACAGGTTGAAGGATCTTCTCCTACTGATATTTATTTTCTGAATGCGAGCGTTGGTTTCATGGCAACAGATACTTATGTTTATAAGACAATTGATGGTGGCTTGAACTGGACTGTTGTTTTTTTTCAAATGGGAACCAGTTTTCAAGATATTCATTTTCCTGATCCGTTGAATGGGTTTATTACGGGAATCACTGGAGATTTTTTGAAAACCACTGATGGTGGTGACAATTGGACTTATTCTGCAAATGCATTATTGCAGGAAGATCCTTGGATAACGGCAAGCGATGTGCATTTTCTAAATCAGGATACAGGATATGTTTCTTCTTCGTATGTGGGAAATGGTGTGCCAGGCATTCAATTTACAACAGATGGAGGACTTTCATGGGCAATTAGCCATATAGGAAATAATGGTTTTGAATGTGTCGAATTTTTGAATGATACTTTAGGTTGGGCGGGTGGAGCTTCTGGTCAATTAATTCGTTTTGATAATAATTCAATTCCAAATTTTATTCAAGAATTAACCGAAAATTTCTTTTTTGTTTCAGAAAATTATAGCCATTTTATTTTGAATTTTAAAACAGATTTTAACAAGGAGATTGCTTTATATGATATATCTGGAAAACAAGTTTTAAATGTGAGTACAAATCAAAATCAATTTTTTATAGAGAAAAATTATTTTATATCAGGAATCTATATTTTGAATGTAATTTCAAATGAAAAAGTTCAGAGTAGTAAAATTGTTTTTAGATGAAGACATTACTTTAGTTTAATAGTATAACGAGCAATATTCCGCATAAATATTTTTTTTTGAATAATTTATTAATGGCAATCCCGTAAATTATTGAAATGTTTATGTTAGAGAGTGATTTTTTGCTTAAATTTAAAAACCAAAAATTAAATCATCTCTTCAACTCCGCAATAGTCTTAATCGGATCTGCCGAATTAAAAACAAAACTTCCCGCTACCAATGCATTTGCTCCTACTTCGATTAATTTGGGTGCAATAGTAGAATTCACTCCGCCATCTACTTCAATAATCGGATTCGCTTCTTTCTTCTCGCAAAGAGATTTCAATTCACGAATTTTTTCATAGGTATTTTCAATGAATTTTTGTCCACCAAAACCAGGATTCACGCTCATGATTAAAACTAAATCCAAATCATTGATCACATCACTCAAAACAGAAACAGGTGTATGTGGATTTAATGCCACTCCCGCTTTCATTCCATTCAATTTTATTTCTTGAATAGTTCTGTGCAAATGTGGACAAGCTTCATAATGCACCGTTAAAATATGGGTCCCTAGTTTTTTAAATTCGGCAATATATCTTTCGGGTTGCACAATCATCACATGCACATCCAATGGTTTTTTAGCATGTTTGTTGATGGCATCCAGCACGGGCATACCAAATGATATATTCGGCACAAAAACACCATCCATGATATCGATATGAAACCAATCGGCCTCACTTTTGTTAATCATTTCGATGTCGCGTTGTAAATTGGCAAAATCAGAGGCCAACAAAGAGGGAGCAATTATTTTCTGCATGTTTTATTGTAAATATACTTTATCATTTCCTTCTGAAAATTCTACTTCGATATGTTCTTGTAAAGTAGTGCTGAGAGTCAATCCTACAAAATCGGCTCTAATTGGATATCTTCTATGCATTCTATCTACCAAACAAACGGTGCTCATCTTTTTTAATTTAGCCGCTAAAATATATCTAACCGAATAAATTAAAGTTTTTCCTGAATTCAAAACATCATCCACCAAAACCAGACATTTTCCATCCAATTCTTCTAATGGAGTGCTTATTTTTACCGGGTGATCTAAAGGTAAATCTTTGTGTAATTCAACTTTTACTAAATGAATTTTTAAAGAAGAAATTTTTTCTAAAACTTTTACTAATCTTTCGGCTAATGTAAATCCTTTGGGATAAATTCCTGCAATATAAAGCTCTGTTTCATTGATATAAGTTTCATATAATTCATAAGCAATTCGGTTAATCTTTTGCTCAATTTCTGTATGAGACATGATCAATGTTTTATTTCCCATTTGATGTGAGTTGTGTTGGTTTTAGTCTTCCTCCAGTGAAATAATATTTCGAATAATATTTTTCAGAAAGATGGTTAATCATTACACCACCATGAACGGCAGCATGAGCAAATCTTCCATTTCCTAAATATAATCCCACATGTGAAATATTGGGTTTGTTAATTTTAAAAAATACCAAATCACCTTCTTCCAATAAAGTGGAATCGTTTATTTCATCACATTTTTCAAAATGATGTGTTGCACTTCCTGATAATTTAGTGGCATATGTTTTATTGCAAATGTTAGTCACAAATCCTGCGCAATCCACTCCGTTTTTTGATAAACCTGCATATTTGTATTTCACTCCCAACCAACCATAAATTTCGCGATATAATTCAAGATTACTACAGGCATAATCGTATTTTACTCCACAATCGCTATAATAACTAATTAAATGCTCATCCGTAATTTCATTAGGAATGGTAATACTCGTTTTGGTGGAAAATTCTTCTTGTAGTTCTAATGCAATCAACGAATCTATTTCAGTTGAGTCTTTTTGTGATTTTGCCATCACGGTTAAAAATAAAAATAGAATAATACTATTTATCCTTTTCATTACTGTCAAAGGTAACCATTTCATTTTTAATGTCAAATGGGTTAGGGATTAAATTCGGGGAGAATAACTTGTTTAAGTGTTCTCTCGTATTTCTCGCTGGTTGCGTAACCAATGGAATTTAGAAAATTGTAATAATCTCCGCCTTTATAATAAGAATCTTGCCATTGTTTATAATAAATAACAGATTCAAACCAAGAATCGAATTCAATATATTTTCCGTTCAAGAAAAACCCAAAAAGATTATTCAAATCTTTAGAACAGTTTTTACATTTTAACCACATGGTTTCAACAATCACCTGACGCATTACTATATCGGGATGTGCAATTTCACAGGCAATCAATGCATCATACACGTTTGCTAGAGTGAGGGTTGATTTTGACCAGTTTTCTTTCTGAGATTTGCCATAACTCGGGATGTAAATGTTGAGTGAGCAGTAAAGCGGCAAAATCCAGAAAGCAAGCATCATTGTTATCTTGCGTTTCATATAGACCGCTAAAATACAACATTGATGTCACTAGTTCCAAAGATTATTCTTAACATCGCAGTATCCAATTGTTATCATTTGTTAATTTTGACGACAATACCCTGTAAATAACCGATAAGTACGATGATAGAAACCGATGAAAAAAAGTGTGTAGGTTCGAAAGAACACATTAGTTTTCCAAAATTAAATAGGCAAAATGTTGTGGCTCGAATTGATACCGGTGCAAAAACGTCATCTATTCATTGCGATAAGCTCTGGGTAGAAAGAATTAATAATAAGGAAGTTCTTTGTGCAAATTTGTTAAGAAAAACAACAAATGTTACAAAATTTTCTAAGTTCAAGTTAAAAAAAGTCAAAAGTAGTAATGGGCATGTGCAAATGCGATATACGGTGAAACTTATGGTTCATTTTAGTGGAGATGAATTTGAAACGGAGTTTACGTTAAGTAATCGTGATACTATGAATCATGCCGTTTTACTCGGTAGAAAATTTTTGAAAAATCGCTATTTAGTGGATGTAAGTAGAATGTTTATGCATACGCTGAAAAAAAGACAAAAAACTACAGAGTGAATTTGTTTTTGATTTATCTTTAATGAAATTCTTTTCTGACAAATTATGAAAATTGCCATTCTCTCTAGAAATCCAAAATTATATTCTACACGAAGATTAGTAGAAGCCGGAATTCAACGCGGACATGAAGTAATAGTGCTCGATCATTTAAAATGTACCATGTTAAGTGAGCACTCCAATCCTCAAATATTTTATAATGGAAAATTGATTGATCATGTAGATGCTATTATTCCTCGTATTGGTGCGTCTTGTACTTTTTATGGAACTGCAGTGGTTCGTCAATTTGAAATGATGAAAACTTTTTCTGTTAACTCTTCGGTTTCTATTGTTCGTTCGAGAGATAAACTAAGATCATTGCAGATTTTTTCACGTCACGATATCGGAATTCCTAAAACTGTTTTTGCTAATCATCCCAAGGATATTGATAATCTTTTGAAACAAGTGGGTGGCGCACCTGTTATTGTGAAATTATTAGAAGGAACACAGGGTATTGGAGTGGTTTTAGCAGAGACAGAAAAATCGGCAAAATCAATCATTGAAGCTTTTTATGGATTGGACGCATCTTTTCTTGTGCAAGAGTTCGTAAAGGAAGCAGGAGGAGCAGATATTCGTGCATTTGTAGTAAATGGTAGAGTAGTGGGTGCAATGAAACGACAAGGTTTGCCTGGAGAATTCAGAAGTAATCTTCACCGAGGCGGTCATGCCAACGTAATCAATATAACGCGTGATGAAAGACGTGCAGCACTTTTAGCAGCAAAAGCAATGGGATTGAATGTAGCTGGTGTAGATATGTTACAAAGTTCAAAAGGACCATTGATTTTAGAGGTAAATTCCTCTCCTGGATTAGAAGGAATTGAAGGGGCAACACAAGTTGATATTGCTGGAAAAATTATTGAATTCATTGAAAGTAAATTCAAGCAAGGATATAAGAAGGATAAGATTGTGGGTTGACAAGAAATAATCGAGTTTAGTAACTGATTACAGATTGGAAATCGGTATTAAAAACATTCCAATCACTATTTATAATCATCAATATTTACATTTTTTGTGATTTTCATTTTAAAATTACAAAAATTTATCCTATATCTTTGTGGTATGAAGCAGTGGATAATTTTATTCTTTTTTATTACACCAATAATCAGCTTTGGAAATTCGAAACAACCCAAAGATTCAACTTGTGCTGATGAGATTGATACGGTTATCACCTACGCAAATGCTAATTTAGGACAACCTTATGTTTGGGCAGGGGCTAAGCCAGGTGGATTTGATTGTTCTGGATTTGTTTATTATTGTTTCAAACAAGTAGGAATTACCATTGAACGATCTTCAAAAGGTTTAGAAAATGCTGGTGAAACAGTAGATATTAAAAATGCTAAAAAAGGGGATTTGATTGTCTTTACAGGTACCAGTCCAAAAGATAAAACAGTTGGTCATGTTGGAATTGTGATTTCAGAATTAGGTGAACCTATAAAATTCATTCATGCCAGTAGTTCAACTGCTCATCCGGGTGTTGTAATTACTTCATTTGAAAATAGCGGTTACGTAAAACGCTTTGTGGGAATCAGACGATTATTCGCTTGTGAATAAATCTTTCTTTATAATTTCATTCATTTATTCTCTCCTCTTCATTTTAAAGCAATAATTCCGTTAAGTTTGTGACTCAAATTAGTATTTCATGAAAATTGCTCTTATAACAGGTGCCACTGCCGGATTCGGAAAAGCTTGTGCTATAAAATTTGCTGCCAATCGCTATGATTTAATTCTAACAGGAAGACGAAAAGAAAGATTGGATTCTTTAAAATCAGAATTGGAAAGAACTTATGGTATAAAAGTTTTGACTTTGTGTTTTGATATTCGGAATCGCGAAGAAGTTGAAAAATATTTGACACTTCCATCTGACTGGAGACATATTGATGTATTAATTAATAATGCAGGTCTCGCTCTTGGATTAAGTGGAATTGAAAGTGGAAATATGGATGATTGGGATATAATGATTGACACCAATGTAAAAGGTTTGCTTTATGTAACCAGAATGATTGCCCCATTAATGAAAGAAAGAATGCAAGGCCATATTTTTAATATTGGTTCGGTAGCCGGAAAAGATACTTACAAGAATGGAAATGTTTATTGTGCTACTAAACATGCAGTAGATTCATTAACAAAAGCAACTAGAATAGATTTACTTCCCTACAATATTAAAGTTACAGGTATTTGTCCTGGTGCGGCTGAAACAGAATTTTCATTGGTAAGATATAAAGGTGATGAGCAAAAAGCAAAAGATGTTTACAAAGGATTTTCTCCTTTGTTAGCAGAGGATATTTCTGAAATTATTTGGTTTGCAGTTACACGCCCCGCACATGTTTGTTTGAATGATATTGTGGTAACACCAACGGTGCAGGCAAATGCTTTTTATATGGAGAAGAAACAATGATGCAACGATTATTACAAATCATCGGTAGAGGCGCGATGCATCGTGTCGTTATGATGTACATCATAATGATAGTGATATCCTCGTGCAGTCACAAAGGCGAGCAAGCTGATCTCATTGTGCACAATGCCAAAATTTACACCCTCGATCAAGAAGGAACAGTTGCGCAAGCCATGGCTATCCGTGATGGTAAAATAATAGAAATAGGTGCCGAGCAAGAGATATTAAATAAATACCATTCCGATTTATATATTGATGCGCAAACTAGGCCAGTCTATCCAGGTTTTATTGATGGTCATTGCCATATTTTGAATTATGGAATGAGTTTATTAAGTGTAGATTTAAAAGGTTGTACATCTTGGGAAGAAGCTGTTGAACGCACAAAAAAGTTTTATAAAATAAATAAACCGAATGTCATTTTAGGAAGAGGTTGGGACCAAAACTTATGGAAGGATAAAAAATTTCCAACCAACGAATTATTAAATAAATATTTTCCAGATGTGCCAGTGATGCTTACAAGAATTGATGGTCATGCGGTAATTGTAAACCATTACTTAATTGATAGAGCGGGGATCAATGAAAATAGTGTCGTACAAGGCGGACAATTTATTTCTAAGGATGGAAAATTGACGGGTGTTTTGATAGACAATGCCATTGACGTAGTTAATAGATTAATTCCTCAGCCCGACGATAAAACATTGGAAAAAGCATTGTTGTTGGCAGATGAAAATTGCATTGCAGTTGGTTTAACCACACTCCAAGATGCAGGAATGGATCAACGAACTTTAGATAAAATTATTTCTTTGCAAAAAGAAGGGAAATTTAAATCACGTGTTTATGCGATGATGATGTTGAATGAAGAGAATATGAATTACTGGTTGAAGAAAGGTCCAACGAAAAAAGAAAGAACCAATATTCGAGCGTTTAAAGTAGTGGCAGATGGGGCGCTTGGTTCTCGTGGTGCTTGCTTGAAGCATTCCTATTCAGATAGTGCGAATCATTATGGACAATTATTAGCCGATACTACTTCATATGTTCACGCTGTAAGAAAATTATTTGATGCAGGTTTTCAAGTGAACACACATTGCATAGGGGATTCTGCAAATAAATTTATGCTTTCTCTTTATGCAAGAACCATTCGTGAAAATCCAGATCATCGCTGGAGAATTGAACATGCACAAGTTTTAGATACCAATGATTTTTTCTATTTTAATAATTACGGAATTATACCTTCAGTGCAACCTACACATGCAGTTTCGGATGGTGATTGGGCAGAGAAAAGAATTGGTAAAAAGAGAATGAAAGGCGCTTATGCCTATAAAACTCTTTTAAATTACGTTGCCTTTTTAGTTTTAGGAACAGATTTTCCAGTCGAGGATATCAACCCACTTAGAACATTTTATACGGCTGTTTATCGTAAAGAAATGAATCCCCGCCTGAACGATTCATTCCGGCAAGGTAAACATGAAAAAGGTTTTCATCCCGAAGAAGGATTATCTAGATTAGAAGCTTTGAAAGGAATGACTATTTGGGCCGCATTGGGAAGTTTTGAAGAAAATGAAAAAGGAAGTTTGGAGCCTGGAAAATTTGCCGACTTTGTGATTCTTAGCAATGATATTCTTACTGTTTCTGAAGAAGCTTTACGTCACGTTTATGTGATGAATACCATTATAAACGGAGAACCGATTTACTCTTACGAATAAACCGGCTCTCCTTCAACACCAAATAAAGCGCGTTTAATTTTTTCTATTTCTTAGAACGAAGGACAAGAAATCGTTCTGAATTTTTTGACTGGTTTTTTACAGTTAAAGTTTAACGTCATTGATAATTCATGTGAACCACCTGATTGCATTCCGAGTTTAGAAACAGTTAAATCATAACTGTATCCGAATTTGAAATGTTCGCTGGTTACTCCTACTAGTACAATAAATGCATCTTTGTTACGATACCAAACACCTCCTGTTAATGCTCCTTTGGTTAAGTAAAGTCCCATGTTTAATTGTTGGAAGGTTCCTTGGGCACGATACATAATATTTGGAGCGATGGAAGCATCATTGGTAGAATATTTATTATTACTCAATGAAATTTTTGCTCCCATGTGACCAGTGAATTTCATCGGTAGAGGAGAAGTTCCAGTAATCAAAGATTCATTAGGTTGAGTTAAATGGTGAACCGCAAATCCAGCAAAGAATTTATCTGAATATCCAATTACACCTGCTGAAAAATCTACGTTTGAAATAGAACCACCACGAGGAACATCATTGGTTTGATAAACGAAACCTCGTCTTGGATCAATCATATCTCCGAAAGTAAGTTTGTTCCAATCCAATGATTTTTGGAAGAAAGTAGCTTGAAAACCAAAGCGAAGTGAAAATTGTCTATTAATCTTTAATTGATAAGAATAAATTGCAGAAATATTGGTTGTATTTAATGTGGCTTCACCCGCTTTATCATTGGTAACAATTAAACCTAATCCTCCATAAATACCATCCACATGTTGATCGTAAGAAGCAGAACTAGTAACAAATGTTCCAGATAAAGATGGCCATTGGTTACGATAATTCATCGCTATTCGTGGGCAACGAGCAGCTCCAGCAAAAGCTGGATTTAAATACAAAGGATTTGCATAGAACTGAGTGAACTCAGGATCTTGTGCTTTTAATTCCCCAACAGTAGTTATACTTACAAGTAGTACTGTAAATGCTCGTAGAATTGTTTTCATGGCATTTGTTTTTATGTTTCTACTAGCGCTCATTGTTCAAGATAGATTTTGCATTACGATTATTTCCGTTTAAGGCGAATCGCAATCCTATTTCATGCGAACCAATTTTTTCATTTAATAAGAGGGAACGTGTTTTATCATATTGATAAAACACTTTGAAAGAAGGCGTTTGAAAACCTACTGTGGCTAAATAATCTTGAAATTGAGAGAAAGATGCTCCCACTGAAAATTGCTTGAAACGTGTATTCATTCCTACCCACATTTCAGTATATTCATCGTGATGAAAGAAAGTTATTTGAGGAGAGAAAACATTTCCAGATTCCGGTCGGTGTAAATAATCCGTTCCGAATGTAGCTTTGAATTCTACTTCATTTTTATACATATTGCTTTCTGTAGTATAAAGAGTTTCCCTTGGACTTAACAAATGATTCACAGAAGTTGCCACCCAGAATTTTTTATTTTGAAATAAAGCACCAATTTTCATATCTGGCATAAATGCAGAAGTGGCTTCTGGTCTTACCCCGTTTCTATACAATTGCAATACATTTCCTCTTTGGTCTTCAATGAATGTTCCCATTGCAGTTGCATTTGTATTTGAACTTTTCTGTGCATAACTAAATGTAACAGCTGGTTCAATAGAGGCGCCTCTTCCTAATTTGAATTTTGGAGAGATAGTTAATGCAGCACCGATAGTGGTAAACATTCCGCCTCCATAATTATTATAGCTTCCAGTAAATCCAATTCCCGTTTTTAATTTTCGAATCAACTGATCATAACTGGCAATCATCGATTGTGAATTTACTTCTGAATTACCGGTCCAAGTATTTCTATAATTTGCTGCAAACCTCGATGAAACCATTCCTCCGGAAAAAGCAGAGTATTGATCTATTAAATGATTATTCGTCATTAATAAATTTGGATCACGTAAATTATTGAATGTTGGATTGGGATCTAATTTATGACGATCGCTCCTTCTTCGTTTAGAATTGTCTGCGATATTTTTATTTTCAGAAACGACTATTACATCTATATTTTCCTTCAATGTAAGTTTTACTTTTTTCTCAGAATCTGCAATGAATTTTTCTTCAGGAATAATGATTTCATTATTTAAATCGATATTCAGCTTATTCTCATTCGTTTCATTAACCAATTCAAATGATTTTTCTATTTTGATTGTAAACTCATTCTTTATATCAATAGAAACTTGTTGGCGAGTTTTATTTTGGTGGGTTTTACTTTCATTGTTAACTAAAGAATTCCCATTATTGAAATTTGCATTTCCATTATTCTGGTTTGAATTGTTATTTAATAAAACAACTGAATTTTGATTGGTAATATTAGAATTGTTATTGGAATTATTTAATGTATTATTGACATTGTTTCCATTCACAGAAACGGAGGCACTCAAATTATTATTAGAAACTATTTCATTTTCTTTTTGGGCGCTTGAACTGTTGTTGGTTGAATAAGTATCGGTATTATCATTTAATAAATTTTTATTATTTAATTTTGAAGTAAAATCTGAAATGGATGCGCTAGAATCATCCGACCCGAAGAAAATATAAAATGCACTTCCTCCTAATAATAGCAGAAGTGTGGCAGCAACCGCCCATTTGCGGTAAGCATAAATTGAACTACCACCAGCAATGGCATTTAATTCGGATTCAAAAACGATGGGAACAAGTCTTTCTTTTACTTTGGATAATTTCCAAGCATCTGCATCCACATTATATTCGGAATGTTGAGTGAGAAAACTATCGAGTTCTCTTTTTTCTGAAGATGAAAGATTTCCTTCATTCAGATTAAAAAGCCACTTGTCAAGATTGTCGGGTGTAATTCTTGTCATGCTAAAATAGTTAGATCTTTCAGATTGTCTTTTAATTTCTGGCGCGCTCTGAAGAGATACACTTTTACTTGGCTTTCAGTAAGATCCAAAATCTCACCAATTTCCTTGTAATCGTATCCTTCCAGATCTCTTAACAACAAAATCGAACGTTGCACAGGAGGAAGTACTTCGAGACATTTTTCCAAAATCTCTTTTACTTCAAATCTATGCGATTCACTCACCGGATTCATTCTGTCGAGCTTGCTTTCTTCAAAAAATGAAGTGCGTCCTTGCTTCTTCAAGAAATTTATTAATCCGTTGTGTGCCGTGGTAAACAACCACGATTTCGATTTCGAAAACTCAACTGCTTTCCTGTTTTCCCAAAGTTTGGTATAAGAATCCTGCACAATGTCGCGAGAGTCATCGCTATTGCGAAGACACTTGAATACATAACGGTATAACCGCGATGAGAATTCTGTTACTGCACTATGGTACTCCTGTCGGGTCAATAGTTGGGGTTTTTATGCCTGTTAAGAGGGCTTTCTAAAGTGTAAAACAATCTCGTTGCCTTGAAAGTTACAGCCTCTGAAATTAATTTCTGAAAGTCCTGAATTTTAGCATCTTAAAATTAAACATTTTTTTAAATGAACAATACATTTTAGACGAATTTTTAATTCATTTGTTTGTGATTAGTTACAAGCATTGGTCGAATTGTTATAAAATCTTCCATTTGCAACCTATTTAGGTGGTGTGTTCATTCGTAAAAACATCTTATCTTTCAACTCGGTATGAAACAAATAGTGATAATTGGAAATGGAATTACGGGTATTACGACCGCTAGAATGGTGCGTAAGTATTCGGATGCCAAAATTTTAGTGATTTCTGCCGAATCAGATTATTTTTATTCGAGAACAGCGCTTATGTATATTTTCATGGGACATATGAAATATGAAAATACGAAACCGTATGAAGATTGGTTTTGGACAAAAAATCGAATTGATTTAAAAAATGCAAGAGTAGAAAAGTTGGATTCAACTAACCAAGAACTTTTACTTTCTGATGGATCTAAAGTAAAATACGATGAATTGGTTTTAGCAACAGGCTCGCATTTTAAAATGTTAGATGTTCCTGGTGCAAAGTTGAAAGGGGTTTTAGGATTAGGCAACTTACAAGATTTACAAAATTTAGAAAATAATATTTCAGGAGTAAAACAAGCAGTTGTTACAGGCGGTGGATTGATTGGAATTGAATTAATTGAAATGTTGATTACACGTGGAATTGAAGTCTTTTTCATTGTACGTGAGTTTAAGTTTTGGAGTAATGTTCTTCCACCTGAAGAATCAATAATGATTCAAGAACATTTGCGTGACCATCATATTCATGTTTTATTGAATACAGAAATTACAGCAATCAAAGGGGAAGATGGCAGAGTTTCGTCAATTATGACCAATCATGGAGATGAAATAAAATGTCAATTAGTGGGAGTAACGATTGGAGTAGAACCGAATATCGAATTTTTAAAAGATTCTGGAATTTCATTGGGAAAAGGCATTAAAGTAAATTCATTTTTAGAAACTAATATTCCGAATATTTATGCAGGCGGAGATTGTGCTGAGTTTGATCCTCCAATAAAAGGACGACCTGCCATTGAGCAAATTTGGTATACCGGAAGGATGCATGGAGAATGTATTGGAAGAACTTTGGCGGGAAGGAAAACAGAATATAAACCCGTTAATTTTTATAATTCCGCCAAATTATTAGATATCGAATTTCAAGTTTACAGTGAAGATGTGGTGGTAACAAGAGAGAATGAACATTTCTTTTGGAAAAGTGATGATGGTTTGAAATCAATTCGTTTTTATTTTGAAAAGAATACTGGACGATTTCTTGCAGTGATTTTATTAGGAATTCGTTATCGCCACGAAGTATGTGATCGATGGATTACTGAAAAAAGATCGATTGAATATGTAATTCAACATTTGGAAGACGCGAATTTTGATCCTGAGTTTTATAAGCATTATGAAAATGAAATTTTATTTATTTACAATAATAAATACGACAAGAATTTACAATTGGAAAAGAAAAGTTGGAAACGAATTTTGGGATTAAAATGAAAATCATTCACCGAATAGGATTATTTCTGCTGGTCAGTTCGTTTTTAACGCTGGTGCTCTCTTTGAGCATGAGTAATTTTAAACTTACCGATGAGATTTTAAAAAATGATTTGGGTGGAATTAAATCGAAAAGCGGACTTTCTACTTACGATGTTGTTCGTCCTTTTGCCAATGAAATAATCGATAAGGAATATTCTTCTCGATTGGAATTCATGTCGGATTATCAAAAGATTTTTGAATCAGCAAATGCCGTTCAGAAAAACGATGATGATAAAGTTTGGAACACCAATTTATTTTATATTTTAAAACATAGTAGCACTGGTTTTATTACTCATCCTGTATTTGGAAAAGTACTTTTTTACCTTTCGTTTTTAGGATTATGCTTAGGTGCTTTATTTATGATTTATGCAAAATATTACAATAGTAACAATGGAATAAAGCATAATGATATTTTTAAAAAATCAATTACCACTGGTGGTTGGATAGGAATTCTCCTTGGAACTTTTCTAATTTTATTTTATGTTGTCCTTTATTTCTTTCCGCAGTATATAACTAATTGGGTAGTATTGGTAGATCCTTTCTCTTATGCATTAAGCGGAAAAGAATCTAATCAATGGTTTTTATACGGTTTCATTTACACCATTGCCATGATCACTATGGGAATTCGTATGTATATGAAATATCGAGGAAATAATTATCAGCAAATTCGCACACTTTCGGTTATGGGATTTCAAACGGTAATGGCATTTTTACTTCCCAATTTATTAGCCGATTTACATGGTCATGATTTGAAAGATATTTGGCCTTTGAAGTATGATTACTTTGCCGATTATAATCTCAGTTATCATTTAGGAGCAGAAGCTCCATTTTCTGCAACTGTAGTTTACCTATGGGGAATTGCATTAGTGGTAATTGGAATTCCATTGTTCACTTATTTTTTCGGAAAACGATGGTATTGCTCTTGGGTTTGTGGTTGTGGAGGATTAGCCGAAACAGTAGGAGATCCATTTCGTCAATTATCCAGTAAAAAATTAATTGCTTGGAAAATCGAAAGAATCATGATTCATTCTGTTTTAGTTCTTGCTGTTTTAATGACTACGCTTTTGATTTTGGCTTACCATGAAATTCTATCTCCCGAATTGGCTAATCCTGTTCGTGAATGGTATGGCTTTTTTATTGGATCTATTTTCTCAGGTGTAATCGGAACAGGTTTTTATCCTATGATGGGCAATAGAACTTGGTGTCGTTTTGGTTGTCCATTGGCGGCTTATATTGGATTTTTTCAAAAATATTTTTCGAAATTTAGAATTACCACCAATGGCGGACAATGTATTTCTTGCGGAAATTGTTCTACCTATTGTGAAATGGGAATTGATGTTCGTGCCTATGCGCAAAAAGGACAAAACATCGTTCGTTCGAGTTGTGTTGGTTGCGGAGTTTGTTCATCTGTTTGTCCGCGTGGAGTTTTGAAATTAGAAAACGGACCAGTGGAATGTAGAGTGGATGATAATCCGATTATCATTGGTCAGGATGGGATAAAAGTTAATTTCTAAGTATAAAGCCTAATCCTAAACTAGGTATAAAAACGTATTTTTCATTTATAAATCAAAGTTTCTGTCTTAGAGTGAAGTATATTCTTTTTTAGATTATATTTTTGCGCAATTCCCATGAGAAAAATAGGATTTATTTTAGCTGTTTTATTTCCGTTTAATGTCTTTTCACAGGCAGATACGGTGTATGACGCTATACAACAAAAAGTATTTTCAGTCATTGAAAAAGTAAAATCAGAACATCGTTTTACAGATGTTTTGGATGCAGAATCATTAACTTCTTTACCTATCGGAATTATTAAAGAAATTGGTACAACACGATATATCATTGCTATTGATAGTGCCGTTTTTAAACCTAATGGTGCCTATTTTAATGCATATATGGCTATAGAATTTCCCAATTCAACTAAACAAATTGCATTTGCAGCAAAAAATATAAAGTTCAATCCTTCAGGGGTAATTGGCGGTGAACAATCCAAATTGGTTTTGGTAAGCACTCATTCATTTAATATTTCACAGCATATTAAATTGAATTTAATTCCAGATGGTGGAAATTATATAGAATGGAATTGTGAAGGTTTTCAAAGTGTGAACCTTCGAGGTGAATTTGAGTTTTCAGGTGATCGAATGATTCCTATTGTTAATGATAAACCGGATACTTCAAAAAATGTTAAAGCTACATTTGAAATTCACACCAATGATATACATAATTTTATAACAGCAGCTTCCATCACTCCTTTTGCGCTAAAAGGGTTAAAAGATTGGAGTTTTCAAGTAACGAATGCTGTTGTAGATATGAGTGAAATTTCAAATTTCCCTTCAATGGTTTTTCCTAATGGTTATGCGATGAGTTCTCCTGGAAGTCCACAATTTTGGACAGGATTTTATTTGCGCGAATTGAAAGTAACACTTCCTCCTGAAATTTCTAAGCAGAATGCTCCCACAACTTTTATCGCTCAAAATGTATTGATTGATGGAACGGGTTTTACTGGGAAATTAATAGCGAATAATATTTTTTCTTTGAATGAAGGAAATATGAGTGGATGGGGTTTTTCCTTAGATGAAATTGGAGTTGATTTTATTTCGAATCAATTAACAGCTGGAAATTTGAAAGGTGAAATTCGAATTCCTGCAATGAAAGAAAATGGATTAAAGTATCAAGCGCTTTTGAGTTATCATCCAAATACTAAAGAAACCAATTATAATTTTACTGTTTCGCCACAAGATAATATTTCTTTCGATGCTTTTGCTGCAAAAGTTGATTTGTATCCCACTTCTCAAATTAATATTCAAAAACAGAATGGAAAATTTGTTCCAAGAGCAATATTAACAGGTAAAATTTCATTTGTAAATTCTAATGTGTCTACTGCTAAACTAGATTTTCAAAATTTAACTTTTGTTACTTATGCGCCTTATTTAATTAGTGGAAGTTTTGGTAATACAGATCCAACACAACAAACACAGAATAAAACGGCAGGATTTAATGTTTCAATTTCTAATGTTGGATTAGTGATAAATCCTACACAACCAAAATTTAAGTTTGACGCTGAAATTAATTTCATGAATGCTGGTGATTTTTCATTTACTGGTTCATCGAATATAATGGTTAATGCCAATGTTGGAATGGAGAATGGCCAACAAGCTTGGAATTTTTCAGGTGTTTCTATTGGTGGAATTTTATTGGAAGTACAAACACAACCATTTTATCTTAAAGGAATAATTAATTTTTATGATAACGATCCCATTTTTGGAAAAGGATTTAATGGTAAATTATTGTTCAAACTGGATGAAGTGATGAATGATACTTTAGAGATAAATACACAGTTTGGGCAAACCGATTTTAAGTATTTCTATTTGGATGCTTATTATCCTATTACAATTCCATTAGGAATGATGAAAATTACACGATTAATTGGCGGAATGTATTATCATATGCGTCCGGTGAATTCTATGCCTTCACAGTTTTATTCCAATATAAATTCTGCTCCTGTTGCCAATGCGCATCGAACAAAATATATTCCCGATAATTCTATTAGTTTAGGATTTAAAGCAGGCGTTTCATATCAGTATTCTAAAAGTGAAAAAGCGCTGAATGGTGATGCTATGCTAGAAGTGGCTTTTAGTTCAGTTGGCGGCTTAGATTTTATTCGTTTTGATGGAAAAGCTTATATGATGGCTAACGTTTCAGAGAGACAAACTAAACCTGCTCCTGCAATTGGAACCGTTTTGATACAATATGATAATGTACATAAAATATTTGATGCGAATTTAAATTTTCAGGTAAATACTTCTGGAATAAACGGACAAGCAAATTCTAAAATTCATATTGAACCTAATATTTGGTTTGTTTGTGTTGGCCGTCCATCTAGCCCAGCTTCACTTTCATTGGCTGGTTTTGGAACGGCTAGTGCGTATGTTTTAGTAGGAAATCAATTGGAACCAATGGCTAGTCCACCAGCACAAGTAGCTTCATTGGTGAGTTCATCGGGATTAAATAATTTGCGTGATGCAAATGCTTTAAATAATGCCAGTGGTTTTGTGGGAGGTGTAAGAATTGGTTCTTCTTTTTCTAGCGAGAAGGAAGGAAATGATGATCGTGCTGAAAGATTACAGATATATGCTTATTTCTCCTATGGAGCAGGTTTTGATATGATGCTCACAAATTATGGAGCGAATGCGCATTGTTCTGGTTCATCAGATCAAGTGGGATTAAATGGTTGGGTAGCTTCAGGACAATTGTATTGTTATTTGCAAGGCGGAATTGGAATTAAAGGAAAAGCATTAGGAGCTGAATTTGATATTCCTGTTTTAAGCGGTTCCGTTGCTGCAATTTTAGCAGGTAAATTACCGAAGCCATCTTATTTGACAGGAGCGTTAGCTTGTCAATACAGTATTCTAGGAATAATTAATGGAAGTTTCAACTTCGATTTTGAATTAGGAAGCACTTGTTCAATTGTTAACTAATGAAATTATTTTTTACTATAGTGTTTTTATTTTTTATTGGAAATTTATTTTCTCAGAATGAAATTGTGTTTAAATCGAAAGTAAAGCAGAATGAAATTTTGTTGAGATGGACATCTGCAAAATCGGAATTATTTAAGTTGGCAATAAAAAATGGATATACTTTGTATAGAAAAGAATGGAATTCTAATGAAAATCCTCCCGAATCTTTTTGGAAAACAGATTTTCAATTAAGCGAAATGATTTCTACAAATGATAAAAATGATTCGATTTGGACTAAAAGTTTTAAGAGTAATAGCGATGCTGGAATTTTATATTCATTTTGCTATCCAGAAAAACCGTTAACCAAAATAGAAGAAGAAAATTTATTTGGTCTTACGCTTTTGACTTGTGATTTGAATCCAGATTTAGCGAAATTAGTGGGATTGTTTTATATGGATTCAACCATTGAAAAAGGCAAGAATTATGCTTACAAAATTGAGATAAATATCATAAAAAAATCTGCTGTAATTTTGGTCGAGACAGAGCCGATTACTCAATTGCCGATTGTAAATGATTTTGAATTGAAAAATGCTGAAAAAACAGCGGAGATTTCATGGAATTTTAAATTGTATCAAGAATTTTATTCAGGATATTTTATAGAAAGATCAGAAGATAGTTTAAATTTTAAGCTTTTAAATATTCGTCCAATTATTCCGATGGCTAGTCAATATGAAAAGAATAAAGAAATTACTTTTTATTCGGACACTTCTGTTAAGGAAGGTAAAACTTATTGGTATCGTATCGCCGGAAGAGATCACTTTGGAGAAACTGGAGGATATTCTCTAATGAAAAGAGTTTTTATTGCACCTATTTTCAAAGGTGAAGTTGTAATTGATACTTTATTTGAATCGAAAGATAATAAAGCAACATTGAATTGGAAGTTTACCAATGAGAAGGATAAAAATATTTCAACCTCCATTCAAATTTATCGTTCAAAAAAAATCAATGGAAATTATCAATTAGTCAAGGAACTAAGTTCGAAAGAAACCAAATTGGAATTTGAATTAACAGAACGCGAGAATTATATTAAAGTGGTGGCATTGAACAATGGCTCGACAGGCTCACCAACCAAAATGGAATCCTGGCCTTCGTTACTATTGATTCCAGATCGGATTCCTCCAATGATTCCTGATTCATTGGTAGGAAATATGGACAGAAACGGCAAAGTTAAATTGACTTGGAAAAAGAATATTGAAAAGGATTTAAAAGGTTATCGTGTTTTTAGAACCAATGCTTTGCATGAAGAAATGGTGGAAGTGAGTCATCATTTTATTTTGAAAAATGTTTTTGAGGATTCGGTAGACATTAAAAGTTTGACCGAAGAAATTTATTTTTCGGTGAATGCGGTAGATTCAACCTATAATAATTCTAAATTATCTGTTCCTATAAAATTAATGAAACCCGACTATATTCCTCCAGTTGCAGCGCCTATTATTGCTATTTCTCCCAATGAAAGGGGTAATTTGATTCGATGGATTAATTCTACTTCAACAGATGTTTTAAAAACGGAACTTCGAAGATCTAAAGATGGAAAAATATTTGAA
>CAMBFX010000024.1 GCA_945865695.1 Chryseobacterium gleum
TCTTGATTTCCTTCATTCTGGATGCAATATAAAACACCGGCATCTTGTAACAGTTTTGGTAATTTGAACGACATATCAATATCGTCTTCTGTTCGCATAGGTAATTCATGAATTCCACGCAACATCACACTCACTTTATTTTCTTTGAGCATATCTGTTATCATCCAACTATCATATCCGCCAATGATAACCATTTTTTTTACTGCTAAATCTTTGCAAAGATTAATAGCATCCATCATTTCTTTTACATTGTCGGTATGCACATAAAGATTTTGATTGCCCATGAAAATTCCACGCATCGCTTCGTAACGTAAATCAGGCATATCGTATTTTTCTACTTCATTATAAGCTTTTGCATCTTCTAAAAACTGACGAATAGATTTTGTTTTCTCTTTGTACTGATCATTTTTAGTTGGATTTGCAGGTTCAGCCCACCATCCGTTTTGATTAAAATTACGAGGCCAATTCAAATGGATTCCATCATCTTCACTAATCACCGCATCTTCCCAATTCCAACCATTCGTTTTCATCACAGATGAACTTCCAGAAATAGTTCCTCCACGCGGAGTAGATTGGACCAATAAAATTCCATTTGCTCTCACTGTCGGCAAAATTTTCGAATCAGTATTGAATGCAATTAATGATCTTACATTTGGATTAAATTCTCCAGCATCATCATAATCTTGTGTGGGGCGAGCTGCTTCAATTTCCACTAATCCAATAATAATATTTGGTGCGATGAAACCCGGATAAACATGTTTTCCTTTGATATCGATAACAGTGTCGTACTTCTTTGCATCAGCTGTCATTAATAAAGCATTCGCTACCAAATTCAATTTTCCATCTTGAAATCCGATCAACGAATTATTGATTAATTCACCTGTGGCAAGATGAGCGGTTCCGTTCATCAGGAGATAGGATTTGTATTTTTTTTGTGCACTACCTTGCAAAGATGCTAAGAGTAATAAAGCCGCTAATACTATTTTCATAAGAGATTTTTTAATAATAAGAACTGAAGTTGCTTCGCAACTATTTTTTGCCGCGGATTTCGAGGATTTAAAAGGATGGGGAATTGCTTCGCAATTATTGGATGAGTAATTATACATTTTTATGTTTGCTAAATGCAATACGTTTATACTTCAATGTCTCTTTGCCAAAATTTACAAGAAGAGCTACTTCTCGATTAGTGGCTTTCAAATAATTTAAAACTTGTTTATAATGCTTTTCAAGTCCGCCTTCTTGTGCTTTCAATTCAAGAACGACAGAATCAAAAACAAAAAAATCAACTTCAAAAGTTTTATCCAATTCAAATTCTTTATACTGAATAACTAATTTTTTTTCAACCTCAAATGGTATTTTTCTCAATTTAAATTCTATTTCTAATGCTTCCTGATAACCAGATTCCAAAAATCCCAATCCTAAAACATTATAAACTTCAAAACAAGCACCAATAATCTGATAAGTTTCATTTTCCAATGGCAACGTAGAATTATTTCCATAAGAATCAATTGGCTCTTTCACCTCTAACCATTCTTCCTTATCTATAATATATTCATTCATATTTAAAATTATTGTCTTTCATCTTTTAAATCCTCTTAATCCACGGCAAAAAACATTTTCAGCGAAGCTGGAAATCCTACTCTAATCCTCGTATTCATCCTCCATCGTATCACAATGATAATTCCTTCTCTGTCTACCGCCCCCCTTTTGAGTTGGTTCACCATTCTTCTTCGCTTCAATCATTTTTTTAATCAATCGAGATCTTTCTTCTTGAACCGTTTCTCTCATTATATTTTCCTTTTCTCGATCGTAATAACAAATTCCATCCACAAAAGTTTTTTCTACCTTGGCATAAACAGAGAGTGGATTATCGTTCCATAAAACCACATCTGCATCTTTATCTTTTTTAATACTTCCCATATTTTTATCAAGGTGCAACATTTTTGCAGGATTCAATGTTACTAATTTCCATGCTTCTTCTTCGGTGAGTCCGCCATACTTAATAGATTTAGCAGCTTCTTGATTTAATCTTCTTGCCATCTCTGCATCATCCGAATTTATCGCAGTATTGACTCCCATTCTTGTTAAAATTGCAGCATTAAACGGAATCGCCTCCATTACTTCGAATTTATAAGCCCACCAGTCGGAGAAAGAACTTGCATTGACTCCATGTGCTTTCATCTTATCAGCAACTTTATATCCTTCAAGAATATGAGTAAATGTATTTATTTTGAAATCCATACTGTCGGCAACATGCATCAACATATTAATTTCTGATTGTACATAACTATGGCAAGTAATGAATCTTTTTCCTTGCAAAATCTCCAATAGAATATCACATTCTAAGTCTTTTCGAGGTTTATCTGGAACAATTTTGTTTTTTGATTTAGAATCTAATGCTGATTGGTAAGTTTTCCATTCTTTTTCATAGGCACGAGCACGATAAAATGCATCGTAAAAGGATTGCTCCACTCCCATTCTGGTTTGAGGAAAACGATAATTATTATTTTCTCCCCAATTAGATTGCTTTACGTTTTCTCCTAATGCACATTTAATAAATCCATCTGCACCTGCGATTTTCATTTCTTCTGCTGATTTTCCCCAACGAAGTTTTATTAATGCCGATTGTCCACCAATAGGATTCGCACTTCCATGTAATAATTGAGCAGCGGTAACTCCTCCTGCAAGCTGACGATAAATATTAATATCATCCGGATTCACTACGTCAGCAATACTTACTTCTGCAGAAATCGCTTGTCCGCCTTCATTGACACCGCCACTGATGGCGATATGCGAATGTTCATCAATTATTCCAGCTGTTAAATGTTTATTGGCTCCATCAATTACCCAAGTGGATTTATCTACCACATCTAAAATTTTACCGATAGAAACAATTTTTCCATCGCGTAACAATACATCCGTGTTTTTTAAAACTCCGTCTGTTTCATTGGTCCAGACAGTGGTGTTTTTTATTAGAACTTGCTTAGGCGAATCAAGTGAATCATAACCATAAGGTAAATTAGGATACCAAATTTCTCCAAGAATAATGGAGTCTTTCTTTGTTTCTTTCTTTGCTTCCTCAACGAATTTTTTATTTCTAATAGCGCTCCATTTCACCCAAGTTCCGTCTGGCAATTGTCCGTTTCCGTCCCAAGAACCACTATCAAAATTGATATTTCCAGCCAAACGAATAATGCCATCATAATTTGCATCCTTAATTGAAAAACTTAGAGCTATATTTTTATTTTGAGTTGAAATTGTAACGGAATGTTTTAAAGTATCCACAGGAATAACTGCTTTGATTTGCTCTTTTTTTCCAGTGATATTGAGTGGATAGATATGATTTTCGATATTAACATTATAATCTCCACGAATATCGATTGCTTCATGATCGGCAAGAACAAATTTTTCTCCTTGAATCCAATTTTGATAAATCGTAGCTTCTGTTGTAAAAATATTATCAGATGTAATAATGAAATTCGCCAATAATCCTTTTTCTAATCTTCCAATTTCATCCTGCATTCCCAAAATCTGTGCGGGAATAATAGTAAGAGATTTCAGCGCAGTAGATTCAGTCATTCCATATTTTACGGCTTTACGAAGATTTGGTAAAAAACTCTTTCTTTCTTTCAAATCAGCAGAGGTGATAGCAAATTCGATTTTACTTTTTTCTAAATAATAGCCATTAGCAGGAGCCAATTCCCAGTGTTTCATTTCTTGCAACGAAACATTTAATGCGTCATAAGCATCTTCTACGTCAAAAGCATCTGGAAAATTTAAAGGAATAATTAATTTCCCTTGGGTTTTTACGATATCTGTTACTCTTTGATAATCGTTTCCATTTGTTTTGAAAACATATTGAACTTTAAATTCATCACCGATTTTGTCGGCACGAGAAATAGCAAATTTATCTCCTGCATCAAAGATTTGAGGAAGTGTTTGCCATTTATCAAATGCTTCGAGTGAAAGATTTTTTTCTTCGTGCTTTTTCAATCCTTTATACCAATCCAAATCATAATACGTATGTTTGATCAAAGCAATAATTCCCATTTGAGAAGAAGGATACGATTGTTGTGAATTTCCCTTACGAAAAGATAATTGTGAAGCGGCATCTGATTTCAATAAGGATTGGGTTTCGTCTTTTTCTGCCAATGAAACAAGGGCAGATGTTCCTCTAATAATTCCATCGTGCGAATGAGAAAGTACAACACCGAAACCTTGTGAGCGATAATCAGCAGCCGTTTTAGCATCTATTTTAAAATTTTCGGCAGCACGTGTTTCGGGGTGAATAGTTTCATTCCAAGAAAAAGGTCCTGCCTTAGTAGATTTATCATTTTCTCCCCATTGATTAGAAGGTTTTGCAGCTTCAGTTATTCCATAATTCGAATACAAATCGATAAAGGAAGGATAAATATGTTTTCCTTTCATATCCATCACCACCGAACCCTTTTCGGGTTTGATTCCTTCGATCACTTTCTCAATTCGATCTCCTTTGATTACCAAAGTTCCATTGGTAATTACTCGTTCATGATCTACGTGAATGGTGGCACCAGTAATAGAATAGGTTTTTTCATGTGTTTCCTTTACGCCATTATCTGGAAAAGTGACTTGTGCCCAAGAGATTCCCGAAATGAAGGAAAGACAGATTAAAATTGTTTTTTTCATACCCAACAAAAATAGAATTTTATTGTTGAAAAAATAGAATCTTGTTATAAAAGGTTTAATTCTATGACAGATGAAAATTTAAGACCGATTCAGCCAGCTGGCCAATGTGGTTATCATTTGGAGTTTTATAAGAGAATCGTGTGAAATAGATTGCAAAATTGGAATTAAACTTTAAGTATTCATTCTTTCACAATTTTGATTTCATCAATGATTTTTTCTTCGGATTTTATTAAAAGAAGATAAATTCCATTCGGATAACTTGCAATATCTAAAGATTCAAAAGTCGAATTTAATAATTTTGCAAATAGCATTTTTCCAGTAATGTCATAAAATTCTGCGATTAAAAATTCGTTCTTAAACAAGGGAGCATCAATTTCTAAATTCAAATCTGCATTAGTCGGATTCGGATAAACTCTTATCATTCCTATCTCCATTTCATTTTCCACTACCGAAACAAACTGACAATTTAACGTATCACAACCATATTCATCTACTTTGATTACCCATGCATCAGTTGAGCCAGTATCAGGTGATAAAGGGTATATTACACCGGCACCGATATACCCACCATTAAAGGTCGTATCAATAGCCCAAAGAATATTTGTAGTCCCAAAATAATTAACACTTGGATGATGAACTAGTCTTTGCCATAAGCTATCACCATTTTGATTTACTTTTAAAATATAGCCCTTAGAATCTTTCGTACCACTACCAATAATATTTCCGGTTTCATTCTCTTCTATGATGCCGCATAATGCACCACTCCACGATAAATTACCATATTTTTTATCCCATATTACTCCACCAATTGGAGTAATTTTAATAAGTCGAGGCCATGAATAAGTTGAAGTGCTGCTTCCTAATGCCCCACACAAAGCATAATTGCCATCCGAAAGTGAAATCAAGTAATTTATATCTGCTTCCGAAAAATTTCCAGAATAAGGCTGTAACCATTGTTGACTCCCATTGCTATCAGTTTTTATCACAGCCATATCAACATCACCACCAAAACTGGTGGTTGTAATGCCCATCATATAACCCCCATCAGGTGTTTGCAAAACACTACAGCCATATTCTGTTCCTGTCCCGCCAAAATTTTGTTCCCATATTTTATTACCTAATGAATCAGTCTTTATTAACATTGCTTGTGTAGTTCCATTATTCATAGCACCCGTAATAATTATACAACTATCAGAAGTTATTTGGCAATGATTATTACTGTAAAAAGTTAAGCTATCACCATAATATTTACACCACAAGCTATCTCCTTGACGATTAAATGACCACAATGCCCCAAAATTTCGGTTACTCGAATCAATAACAGAACAAGCATAATACACCTTGCTTTTGTCAGGAGAAAGTATTAGTTGTTTACCTGTACGGCCACCAGTAAAATACTTACCCTGTGAACCATACGATTTTCTCCAAACCAAATTCCCCAATGAATCTAAATAGGATAAACTAATCATTGTTTTATAAGAGTTATAAAAGGAAATATCTACAACATAGTAACCTGTGTCTACTGCAAGCAAGGTAACGCCTATATCAGGAATTGAATCTGTACCATACCGTAAATTAAAATAGTTTTGACCAAATGAAATATTTGCAAAAATCAAATTGCATACGAATGAAAATATGAAAATCAATTTTTTCATAATAAAACGAGTTTCGAACTCTTTATTGATTCTATATTTACTACAATGGAAACTATAGAAAAATTTCAATAATGCCCTTTGAGAGAATAAATATAAATTATTTTCCCCTCAACAGAATAAATTAATCGATGTTCTTGGCTAATTCTTCGAGACCACTTGCCTGTTAATTGGTGTTTGAGAGGTTCTGGCTTCCCAGTACCAGTAAAAGGGTGCAATAATATTTCATCAATGAGTACTGAAATCTTTTTTTGTATGGTTTTGTTTCCAGATTTTTTCCACCAGTTGAGATGTTCAATTGCTAGTGGAAGAAAAATTACTTCCATAAATTATCCAAATCCTTACGCGACATTTTTTTTCCTTTTCCCTTTTTCTTGTCTTTGTCGCCTTCCTCAATCATTGCAACAAACTTTTTATCGTATGGCTTTTCAGGAGCTACAACGAATTTTATCTTAAGCGCTTTAAGAATAGCCTTTAATGCTTCTAATTGATCTTTATCAATTTCACTTGCTGGAATAGTAATTACCGGCATAAAAATTTGTTTTAATTAATTTGAAATTTAACTATCAATAATTTCAATACAAAGATACGAAATTTGATTAAATTGGTTTCAATTATCTATCAAACAAACGACTGCATATCGCATAATTTACGATAAACTCCATTAGCAGCGTATAAATCAGTGTGGTTTCCGCGTTCCACGATTTCCCCTTTTTGTAATACCAATATTTCATCGGCATGCTGGATGGTGGATAAACGGTGAGCCACCACCAAAGTGGTTCTATTTTTCATTAAAGAGCTCAATGAATCCTGAACCAATTTTTCTGATTCCGTATCCAAAGCAGAAGTAGCTTCGTCCAAAATTAAAATTGGAGGATTTTTATAAACTGCACGGGCAATACAAACGCGTTGACGTTGCCCACCCGATAATTTCATTCCACGCTCCCCGATATTCTGCAAATAACCGTTTTCTAAATTCGAAATAAACTCGTGTGCATTGGCAATTTTGGCGGCTTCCTCTACTCTTTTAAAATCCGGATTAGGGTCGCCCAATGCTATATTTCCAGCAATCGTATCATTAAATAAAATGGATTCTTGAGAAACAATTCCCATGAAGGAGCGAATATCTTTTGCTTTCAATTTCTTCAATGAAACTCCATCCAATAAAACATCACCTGAAGTGGTATCGTAAAATCTTGGAACCAAATCAGCGATGGTCGATTTTCCCGAACCTGATTGTCCAACGAGAGCAACTGTTTTTCCCTTGGGAATGGTAAAGGAAATATTTTTCAGTACATCTTCTGTTTCGTATTTGAAGGTAACATTTTCGAAACGTATTTCAGAATTGAAATCTGTAACGGGTAATGCGTCTTTCTGTTCCATAATAGCATTATGCGTATTGAGAATTTCATCTACCCGATCTTTAGCTGCTAAACCTTTATTGATATTAGAATGTGCAGTAGCAATTCCTTGCACGGGTCGAATTAATTGCGAAAAAACGATAATGAAACCAATAAATGCTTCACCATTCAAGTCATCTGCGTTTCCTCCTAAAATTAAATTTCCGCCAAACCAAACGAGCGTAATTAAAACTGCAGAACCTAAAAACTCACTCATAGGCCCCGATAAATCTCGCTTACGAAACATTCGAATACTAATATTGTTATATTCTGAATTTGTTTTATCAAAATTCTTTTTGGATTGCTCTTCAGCATTAAATGCTTTTAATATTCTCAATCCGCCAATCATTTCATCAATTCCGGCTACAACTTCTCCCATTTTCGATTGTCCTTTAGCAGAGGTGCGTTTTAAACTTTTTCCCACTCTCCCAATGATTAAAGCTGAAATGGGCATTAGAATCAATGAAAACAAGGTTAAACTCGGACTAATAACCAACATGGACAATAAGAAAATAGTGATGGTAAAAGGCTCGCGGAAAATCAATTCGAGCGAACTCATGACGGATACTTCAATTTCCGTTACATCATTGGTCAAACGAGAAATCAGATCACCCTTTCGTTCATTGGTAAAATAACCAACTGGAAGACTAATTAATTTACCATAAAGTTGTTTTCTAAGATTCATCACCACACCATTTCGAATGACTGCCAAATAATACATGGCCATATAACGGGTTAAGTTTTTTAAGAAGAATAAAACCAAGATAAAAAGGCAGAAATAAAGAAGGCCGTTTCCTTTTCCATTCGAAAAAAGATAATCGTCCATCAAATAATTGCTATACGAACCTATATAATCTTTGTAGCCGTCTAACCATCCTTCAGAGGTATCCAAAATAGGTTTAACAGGCACTACAGGCTTCACATTATCCTGAAATAAAAGTTTAAGGAAAGGAATGAAAAGCAATAAAGTAAGAAGATTAAATATAGCTGATAAGATATTAAAAACAATGTTCAGGAAGGAGTAAAATCCAAATCCACGGGCATAGTTCAATACAATTCTAAAGCTTTTCATGAAGGGGTAAAGTTAGGGAAAATTTCGGGTCTTGCTTTTCTCTCTGAAATTAAACTAACTTTGCAGCCATATGTCAACCATTCGACAAAATAAAGTATCCGCCTTAATCCAAAAAGAACTTGGAAATTTCTTCCAACGTGAGTCTGCTGTTTACTTTGGAGGATCAATGATTACGGTGACTCAAGTAAGGATGTCGCCAGATTTGGGAGTAGCCAAAGTATATCTTAGCATTTTCACTAAATTAGATAAAAAAGAAGTACTTCAATTTATTGTATCACAAGCACGTGAAATTCGCTTTAAATTGGGAAAAGAAGTGGGTAAACAACTAAGAATTGTTCCTGAAATAATCTTTTATCCAGACGACTCCATAGATTACGCAGAATCCATCGATAAATTGCTTAAAAAACCCTAATGTACGTTCATCCTCTGAAGGATCTTTTGGGAAGATGTTTCAATCGCTCTCCTGAGATGCGAAAAACATTTTATACGCTGCTAGATATTTTTTTATTACGCTCCTGGCATGTACATCGAGAGCTAAAAAAATGGAAAAAAACAGCGTCAAAACAAGCGCATGTTTTGGAAGCCGGTTCTGGCTTCGGGCAAAACATTTATTTTATGTCGCGAATTGGAAAAACATGGAATATTGTTGGGTTAGATATAAATGGAGAACAAGTTTCGGATTGCAATAAGTTTTATCATGAACAAGAAAAACATCATGTCATTTTCAGAACTGGGGATGTAGAATCTTTGAATGAAAAAGATGCTTTTGATTTAATTCTTACTGTGGATTTAATGGAGCATATTGAAAATGATCAGCAAACCTTTAATAATTTTTATGCTGCCTTAAGACCAGGAGGAACGCTGTTTTTTACCACTCCGATTGACCAAACAGTTACTTATTATGAGCCCAACAAAAGATATCGTAACGGATACGAATTTCATGAATTAAAGGAGAAATTAAAATTAGCTGGGTTTCATCACGTAAAAATGCACTATTCTTATTCCTTTTTAGGCAGAATTTCGCAACATTTATGTTTGAAATGGCCGTTGTATTTGACTAAATTTTCACGATTTTTTGTTTTCTTATTAATTCCCTATTTCATTTTAATTCTGCCGATTATTTTAGTTTTGAATTATATTGATACCTATAAACCGCATCGTTCTGGTCATGGAATGATTGTGAAAGCAACGAAGTGAACTGAAACAGATCGTTCCTCTGGAGCTTGTGTTATCTAAATTATTTATTTTTCTACAAACAGCTGGCTCCGATGGAGCCATATTAAACGTAGCAAATATTTTCAAACTGTATTATAAACTCCTTAGGAGTGGCCTGTTTGTAATAAATTATAGCAATAGAATTTTAGCTCCGTAGGTGCGACCTGATCCTTTACAATCCTTTTCTTGGAATATGTTTTCTTATCTCTAATAAGATTTTGCCATATTCCATTTTCCCATTCAATTCATCTGAAAAAACATCTAACAATCTGTTTTTTTCTATGTGTAAATAAACTGCGCTTTTGTTTTCTTCTGCTGAAGTAACTTTATTCCAGGGAATCTCATTCTTGATTTTTTGCGATTGATAAACGATCGCTTTATCTGTAAATATTACTTGATACTTCCCTTCAGTAACTAAAGGGGATTTTTGAATATTCTGTAAAAATTTCTTCAACATGAATTTGGCGCCAACAAAAACACGGGTGAAAATATAAAGCAGAATAAAAAGAAAACCAATGCCGATAAAAATTACTGTTCGATTTTGATCATACAATCCAAAAAAAAGCAAAGAAGAAGACAGAATTACCAATAACAAATACCATTTACTAAGAATGACTTTGTCTCTCTGAAATTGAAAATATTTTTTATATTCCGATTGAATAATCTGGGGTTGATACTTTATTCCGAAGGTTAAACTCATAGTAATTTTTTTAAGGTAAATAAATCATCTTCGGTATCGATGTCGCGCAAAGTGGTCAGTGTGTCAAATGAAATATCAGCATTCTTTATTTTTGCAAGAGTCAAATCAAATACTTTTGATGTACTCCATTCAATTTGATTAAAAATTTCTGGATAAAATTGATTCATGCCTAATAAGTAATATCCACCATCTAAAGCAGGGCCAATAACAACCGAATGATTATTCAATTTTTCAAATGATTCCTCGATAATTTCCTTGGTTAACTCTGCACAATCAGTGCCGATAATAACCACATTGCTTCCACCTTCATCAAAACATTTTTTAAAGGCATTTTTTATTTTATCTCCTAAATCACTTCCTTCTTGAATATGCTTTTTTGAAAATGGATATTCAGAAATAATTTGATCACTAAAAAAAAGATTTACTTCAACCTTTAAAGATTTTGCAAGATTTAAGGTGTATTCAATCAGTTTTAGATAAACTTCTAATGCATTGTCATCACCAATCGTTGCCGCCAATCGTGTTTTTACTTTCCCTTTAAGGGGATTTTTAATAAAAATAATCAGTTTATTCATTTCAAAAATTCTGTTCAAGATACAAATATCCGTTTTATCTTTGCGTTATGACCAAACAAGGTGTATTTTTTATTTTATTAATTACCATTTTACCCTTAAAAATCTATTCACAAAATGATTCATTGGATAAAAAGAATGAAAAAAATTTAAAAATTCTGCCACTTCCATTATTTTGGTATACTCCAGAAACTAAATTCGGATTTGGTATAGCTGCTATGTTCAATTTTAGATTCAATAAAAAAGATTCTGCTTATCGAATTAGTACCATTCAAATTGGTGAGGCGTTTACTCAAGAAAAGCAATGGATCAATTTTTCATCCTTTCAATTGTTCCCTGCAAAAGAGAAATTTTACATTTATGGGGAAGCAGGATATTATAAATATCGATATTATTTTTTTGATATAGGAAATGAAAATAATATTGGTAAAAAAGAAAATTACGATATTGACTTTACAAGAATACGTGCAATTTTTTTATATCGCGTTATTCCTAAATTCTACACAGGGATTCGTTACTGGATGGAAAATCATCAGGCCAAAAGTATAGATACAACTGGTTTTCTATTGAATCAAGAATACTTGGGATACCCGAACGCTTTTACCTCATCGCCCGGCTGGGTATTTCTTTATGATTCACGAGATCATTTATTTTTTCCCACCAAAGGTTGGTTCGCAGAATTTTCTATCCAAAAAGATTCGAAAATAACAGGAAGTGATTTCAACTTTTCCAGAATTTCCTTGGATGTTTCTCGTTATTTTCCATTGCTAAAAAAACATGTCCTTGCTTTAAATTATTTTTCAGTAGTAACAAATGGTGATGTTCCATTCACACAACTTTCTATGTTAGGCGGAAATAAAAAAATGCGCGGTTATTATGAAGGAAGATTTCGTGATAAGGTTATGATGTTAGTTCAATCAGAGTTCAGGATTCAACTTTTTCCTAGATGGTTTATAAATGTTTTTTCATCGTTGGGATGGGTGTCAAATTCTTTTTCTCATCTTCAAATAAAACATACCTATTATTCTGGTGGAATAGGTTTGCGTTTTATGATTGATAAAAAGCAAAAAATTAATCTACGATTAGATTCTGCCAATGGAAGCGATGGAATGAAATATTATTTTACGTTTAACGAAGCTTACTAATAAAAAAGGAGCTTATTGCTAAGCTCCTTTTAAAATTCATTGCCATCTTAATTCTTTATTAACTTCTGAATGCTTCGTTGTTCTCCCGCTTGAATCATCACATGATACAATCCACGAGCATAATTAGATAAACTCAATGGTAAAGTTGTAGTGTGATCAGCTACCTCAACAGTAAAAATAATTTGACCTATTGAATTATAAATGGAAACAATACTGTTTTCATTTCGATTTTCAGGTAAAGTTATAGTGAATTCACCAGTAGTTGGATTAGGAACGATTTCAAGCGCAAATGCCGATTCTTCCTCTGAAATTCCTACTGAAATATCCCCTACAACAATGTCGAATTTACAAATCTCCACATTGATTATTGAGGTGTCAGAATTTGTACATCCATTTCCATCGGTAAGTGTGTAAATGATATCATGATTTCCTACGCCAGCAGTGTTCGCATTAAAATTTGTGCCGGTAACTCCTGCTCCAGTATATGTTCCTCCACTTGGAGAACCAATGGTCAAAGGAACTATTTGAATTCTACAAACAGTATCGGTTGCAAGTGCTTGTGCATACGCAACGGTTGGTAGTGGGTTTACAGTCACTGCAATTTGTGCTGTATTCTGACAAGAATTTCCATCTGTGCCCGTTACTGTATAGGTCAATGTTCCTCCAGGGAAAAATGAAACATTATCAACTACGCTATTATCCCAAGTATAAGATGTTGCTCCGCCTCCATTTAATCGTACATCTTCTCCTTGGCAAATTGGATTAGCAGATGCAGTAGCTGTAACAACTGGCAGCGAATGAACCGTTACGGTTACTTGATCTGTATTCTGGCAATTATTTCCGTCTGTTCCGATTACTGTATAGGTATTGGTTGCAGTTGGCGCAAAAGCAAGACCGTTGGTTACTGAATTATCCCAAAAATAAGAAACTGCTCCTCCGCCCGATAGAGTTACAGAATTACCAGGACAAACTCCGCTGGATGTGGCCATCGCAACAACTGTTGGTAATGCATTAACTGCTACAGATATTTGATCGGCATCGGTACACCCATTTGCTGCTGTTCCCGTAACCGTATAAGTAACTGTTCCGCTCGGAATAAATGAAACTCCATTTGTCACGCCATTATCCCAAGTATACGAAGTTGCTCCGGTTCCTGTTAATATTAAATTATTACCTGCACACACAGTAGGAGAACTTGCATTCGCAACTACTGTTGGTGAAGTATTAATAACTACAGAAGTTGTGGTTGAGGCAGTACATCCATTATTTAAAGTTACTGTATATGTTCCTGCCATCACAGATGTAGCATTTGTAATTGAAGGAGATTGCACATTAGATGTAAATCCATTTGGACCGCTCCAAGAATAAGTAGCACCACTCACAGTTGTTGTAGTTAAGTTAATTGTATTTCCAATACAAATTGGCGTATTCGAAGAGGCGGTTGTAACTGGTGCATTATTAATTGTAACATTAACCGTAGAGGTGGTTGAACATCCTCCAGAAGTTACTGTCACTGTATAAGCGCCACTCATTGCTGTGGTGGTTCCAGTACGAGAAGCGTTTCTAGTATTCGCAGTATATCCTCCTGGACCGCTCCATGCATATGTAGCACCCGTAACTGCTGGAGTAGTTAATGTTAAAGTGGTTCCTGCACAAATTGGTGAATTACTAGAAGCAGTTGCTGTAGGCGATGCGTTCACGGTTACTGTGGTTGAAGAAGATGCTGAACATCCATTAGCTGTGGTGGTAATAGTATAAGAGCCACTCATAGCCGTTGTAGAACTTGGTCTACTTGCATTTTGTGTTGAAGCGGTAAATGATCCTGGGCCTGTCCAACTATAAGTCGCTCCAGTAACTAATGTAGATGAAAGGTTAATCGCATTTCCAGAACATATAGGAGAATTACTAGATGCGGTAGTTACAGGATTTGCATTTACTGTAACGGCCACAATAGATGAAGCTGTACAACCATTAGCAGTAACGGTCACTGTATAATTTCCACTCATCGCAACAGTAGCATTGGTTCGAGTTGGATTTTGCGCTGTCGATGTATATCCACTAGGGCCACTCCAAGAATAAGTCGCACCAGAAACAGTTGGGGTTGTTAAATTCAAAGTTTGTCCAGCGCATAAAGGAGAATTGC
Source organism: Chryseobacterium gleum (assembly GCA_945865695.1). Classification (GTDB taxonomy): domain Bacteria; phylum Bacteroidota; class Bacteroidia; order Flavobacteriales_D; family UBA2798; genus CAMBFX01. Next base: position 14,565 of record CAMBFX010000024.1, read on the forward strand.
TTACTGCCGTTGCTGTTGGAGTTGCATTTACTGTGACGGTTGCTGAAGATGTATTTGAACAACCATTATTGGTTACGGTTACTGTATAAGTTCCACTCATGGCTGTTGTTGAACTTGTGATGGAAGGAGCTTGTACTGTAGAAGTAAATCCTCCTGGTCCTGTCCATGCATAAGTTGCTCCTGCAACATTAGTCGTATTGAGTGTAATTGTATTCCCAGAGCAAACAGGAGAATTACTTGTTGCACTTGCAGTAGGTAAATTATTTACTGTAACAGTAGTTGAAGAAGTAGCTATACAACTCGAAGACGTTACAGTGACTGTATAATTTCCTCCCATTGCCGTGGTAACACTTGGACGAGTTGGATTTTGCGCTGTTGAAGTATATCCTCCAGGACCTGTCCATGCATAGTTTCCTCCTGACACTGTTGGTGTAGACAAATTCAATGTTTGACCCACACATAATGGAGAGTTACTTGTTGCTGTTGCTGTTGGTGCTGAATTAATTGTTACAACAACGCTTGAAGTAGCAATACATCCATTGGCAGTTACTGTAACAGTATATGTACCACTCATAGACGTAGTGGCACTAGGTCGAGTTGGGTTTTGAGAAGTAGAAGTATATCCGCCTGGGCCCGCCCATGCATATGTTGCTCCTGCAACTGTAGTGGTTGTTAAGTTCAAAGTATTCCCTGCACAAACTGGCGAATTACTTCCTGCAATTGCTGTAGGAGATGTATTTACCGTTACAGTCGTTGACGAAGTTATCGTACATCCATTATTTACCGTTAGAGAATATGTTCCACTCATCGCAGTAGTTGAGCTTGCAATTACGGGTGATTGAACAGCAGAGGTAAATGCATTTGGTCCCGTCCAAGAATAAGTAGCTCCTGCTACAGTATTTGTAGATAGATTAATGGATGATCCCGAACATACAGGTGTATTACTTGTTGCGTTTGCAGTTGGAGAAGTATTGATGGTAACAACCACAGATGATGTAGAACTACATCCTCCAGCAGTTACAGTAACAGTATAAGTTCCGCTCATCACAGTTGTGACGTTGGTAATAGAAGGATTTTGAGAAGTAGAAGTATATCCACCTGGACCTATCCATGCATAGGTTGCTCCTGCTACAGTTGTAGTTGTTAAGTTTAAAGTTGCTCCAGTACATAGTGGTGAATTACTTCCTCCATTAGCAATAGGAGAAGCATTAACAGTAACTGTAGTTGAAGAAGTAGTTGTACAACCATTATTCACCGTTACAGTATAGGCTCCACTCATTGCTGTTGTTGAACTTGAAATACTTGGATTTTGGAGAGTAGAAATAAATCCTCCTGGACCTGTCCATGAATAAGTAGCGCCTGTAACAGTGGTTGTAGTTAAATTTATTGTGTTTCCTGCGCATAATGGAGAATTACTTCCTGCACTAGCAGTAGGAGCATTATTTATTGTGACAACGACTGATGAAGTGGCAGTACAACCATTAGAAGTTACCGTTACTATATAGGTTCCACTCATTGCTGTTGTCGTTCCTGTTCTTGTTGGATTTTGCGCTGTAGAAGTAAATGCTCCTGGGCCTGTCCAAGCATAAGTTGCTCCTGTTACAGTAGTGGTAGTTAAATTCAATGTAGCCCCTGCACAAATTGGCGAATTGCTTCCGGCACTCGCGGCAGGCGTTGCATTGACTGTTACAGTGGTTGATGAAGTTGCCGTACAAGTACCAAGTGATACTGTTACCGTATAAGTTCCACTCATGGTTGTGGTAGACGAAGCGATAGTAGGATTTTGAGAGGTTGATGTAAATGAATTAGGTCCTGTCCAAGCATAAGTTGCTCCTGTTACTGCTGCGGTGGTTAAGTTAATTGCATTACCGCTACAAACAGGAGTATTACTTCCTGCGCTTGCAGTTGGTGCAGTATTGATAACTACTGTAGCTGAGGAAGTAGCAGTACATCCATTTGCAGTAACTGTCACTGTATAGGTTCCTGCCATTGCAGTCGTCACATTTGTTCGTGATGGATTTTGTGAAGTAGAAGTATATCCTCCTGGTCCAGTCCAAGCATAAGTAGCGCCTGCTACAGTTGGTGTAGTTAAATTCAAAGTTTGACCGCTACACAATGGGGAATTACTTCCTGCTGTTGCAATAGGAGTAGCATTCACCACAACAGTTGTAGATGAAGTAGCACTACAACCACTAGCGGTCACTGTTACGGAATAAGATCCGGCTGCTGCTGCTGTTACTCCCGAAATAGTAGGGTTTTGAGAAGTAGATGTAAATGAATTTGGGCCTGTCCATGAATAAGTCGCCCCAGTCACAGTTGGTGTGGCAAGATTTAAAGAATTACCTGTACAAACTGGAGAATTACTAGAAGCAGTTGATGTTGGACTTGCATTAATAACAACATTAACAGAGGAAGTACTTGTACAACCATTCGCTGTAACAGTAACCGTATAGGTTCCTGCCATTGCTAAAGTTAAACCTGACCTCGTAGGGTTTTGTTGTGTAGAAGTAAAAGCACTTGGCCCAGTCCAAGAATAAGTCGCTCCTGCCACGGTTGGAGTGGTTAAATTTAAAGTTGCTCCTACACAGAGAGGAGAATTACTTCCTGCTGTTGCAGTAGGTAGTGCATTTACGATAATGTAATTTGCTTTTGTTTCTGTATCGTTTCCAGAACTATTCGTTGCAACTAAAGTTACGGTATAAGTTCCAGCTGTATTATAGGTAACCGTTGGATTTGTCGCTGTAGATGTAGCTGGTGTTCCGCCGGTAAAAGTCCATGCATAACTTGTCGGACTTCCAGTGGAGAGATTATTAAATGTTACTGTTTGTCCAGCACAAAGTGAAGTAGGTGTTCCGCTAAAATCTGCTACTGGTAAAGTTGGAGATGAAACTCCTGTAATATTTATATTATCTAAGTAAATATTATTTCCGTAACGTCCTCTGTTTTGAAAAACCACCAAAACATTTGGATTTCCAACATAAGGCGTCATATTAACAGATTCAGTTCTCCATTGTGTTGCTGTAGGTGTGAATGCAGTAGTTAGGTCGGTTCCTCCATTTGTTGCAAGAGTTGTTCCGCCTTTTAGATATACTTGAGTAAATGTTTGTCCGCAGTTCGTTGAAACTAAAACTGCCAATGAATCACTATAGGTAGCGCTATATCTTGCATAAGCAACATCAAAAGTCATTGTTGCGGATGCATAACCAGAGAAATCATATTTAGGCGTTTCTAATCTGTCTCGAGCGCCCGCTTCATCAATCGCATAATTATCAAACCATGAGCAAGCCGTACTTGTATTAAATCCGCCTACTGTTGCAATTCTTGCCCATGTACCATTTGCATTAATATCTACCAGTCCCCATCCAGCTGGAGGAAAAGTTGCAAGTTGAAATCCTTCTACCAGAGGTAAAGCAATTGGGCTTGAAACAGTGATATAAGAAGTTTTTATTTCAGCGTCACTTCCGTTAGCATTACTTGCGGTTAATGTCACGGTATAAGTTCCTGGAGTGTTAAATACTATGGAAGGATTTTGTGCAACAGAAGTATTTGGTGTTCCTCCTCCGCCAAATGTCCAACTCCATGAAGTTGGTGTGTAAGAACTCAAATCAGTAAAAATTACTGTGCTTCCTACACAAACATTTCTATTATTCGCTGTGAAATCTGCAATAGGTGCATTTGTTCCTGGAGAATATAAGTCAGACTCCCATGTTCCTCTACCATAAGAGGCGGCACGAATTTTTCCAGTAGCATTATAAATTTCAAGGTCCTTAACAATTACCTTTGGCAATCCCGTTAAGTAGGGTTGCCATGATGCAAATGAATTATCTCTATAATAAACTCCTACATCTGTTCCAATGTAAATCCCATCTGTAGATCCTGTTTGATAAACGATGCAATTCACTGGTAAATTTGGCAATCCTGTTGAATAGTTTGTCCAAGAAGTTCCTCCATTGATGGTCATGAAAACTTTATTCCCTGTTGAATATCCAGAAAAAGTTACCCAAGCTTTATTCGGATCTGTTGGAGAAATTTCTACATAAGTAATTGCTGCGCTCGCAATAGGTAATGTTCCGGTTATATTTGTCCATGCTGTTCCGCCATTAGTAGTTTTAAAAACAGCATTCGATTTTACAGCATAAATAATTTGTGTATTCGAAGGAGCCACATCAAATTCAACTAAAGATCCTGTTCCGGTAAGTGTTCCAATTTGCGCCCAAGAAGTTCCTTGATTGGTAGATTTAAACATATTTTGATAACCACAATATAAAGTATTTGCAGTAACAGGATCTTGATGGAAAGGAGCTTCCCAATCTGCAGTACCCGTTAATCCAGTAACGATATTGGTCCAGTTGGCTCCTCCATTAGTGGATCTTTGAAAATCACCGTATACGTAACTAGCATAAATCACATTATTATTTGTTCTATCAATAAAACATTGCATACCATCACCCCCATAGATTTCTGTCCATGTGGTTCCATTCATCAAATTCGTTCCGTTATCTTGATGTCCGGTTACTAATCTTGTTGCATTTGACGATGATAATCCTAATTCATATTGTTGCGCTATTGACATATTTGCGCTTATATCAGTCCAGCCTGTTCCGCTATTGGTTGTTCTAAAAACTCCTCCATCATTACCCGAATAATAAGTGGTTCCATTTCCTGGTAAAAAAACTAAATCATGAATATCTGCGTGAACATAAGGAGCTCCTGAACCTGTCCAGTGTCCGTTAATGGTCCAATTGGTTCCTCCATTGGTAGAGCGCCAAATATTCACCCCTCCAACAACAACAACTTCTGCATTTGTTGGTGAAGCTGCAATAGCTAAATCATACCATCCTTGTCCGCCTGCATCGCCACCATTTGAATTCCATCCTAAAAGATTTGGAGTAGTAGCACGAGTGGTGAAAGCGGTTCCATTATTCGTTGAGCGATAAACGCCAGTTAATCCGTTATTCGTATTATTTGCAGCAAGAAGATAAACATAGGCTGAATTAGCAGTTGTAGTAGCTATAGCAATTCTACCTACCCCAGTTGGAACACCACTTGTAATTTGAGTAAACGTATTTCCACTATCGGTTGATTTCCAAAATGTAGTTCCTGAAGCATAAACGGTAGCTGGAGCTGTTGGCATAAATTCCATGTCTTTAAAATTTCCAGTTTGTTCCTGAGTCCAACTGGTTCCACCATCTATACTACGATAAATTCCGTTGCTCGTAGCCGCTAAAACTATTTGTGTATTGGATGGGTTCACTAATAATCTACTAATTGTTCTTCCTTGTGTGACTGTCCAAGTCAATCCAGTTGTATTCCAAGTTCCACCACCATCAGTTGATTTTAAAACACCAATGGAATAAGTATCTGCAGCATCACCATCTCCCGTTGCTAAATACATTACTTGTGAATTAGTTGGGTCAATGGCTATATCTGTACATCCAATTACTGTTAATTGATCCGTGTTTGTAGACCATGAAGTTCCTCCATTGGTGGTAATCCAAAGTCCGCCTGCAGGAGAGCCTGCATATAAAATATTCGAATTTGTTGGGTGAATTCTAACGAAATTAATTCTTCCTGCGCCTCCACCAGCGGGAGCACCATTGGGGCCAAGTAATGTCCAATTGGCAGCACGAGATCCTGACGATTCAAATGCTTCTGGATGTAATTGTTTGAAAGCTAAGAATTCATCCTTAGCACGATTAGCTTGTTTAACATCTCCCTTTGGGAAAACACGTGGAGCCATAAGATCTTGCCATCTGCGAAAAGGTTTATATCCTTTTCCTTTTTCGATGGTGCGAGTAGACCAATAATCTTCAAATTCATCTACAGTTTCGTAGAAATTTGCATCTGGATCTTTCATCATCTCTACCCACGTTTGTGAATAAGAACTATTAAAGACAAATAATGAAATTGATAATAGAAAAAATCCGAGTAAATGCTTTTTCATAACTTCCTGGTTTGATTTTGCAGGCGAAATATAGAAAATTTATCAATTTACACCAATAAACTCACCCCCTCAAACACTAGAAAATACTGGTATTTTCGACTAAATAACTCTTTTCGCTGATGAAAAAATCCTATTTAATTCTCATATTTGTAAAAAAAGGGCACCATGGCAGATGAAAAGATTAATGCAGAAAACGCACCCAAACCAATGGGATTATATCCACATGCAAGACGTGTTGGAAATTTATTATTCCTTTCTGGTGTTGGTCCTCGTGTAGCTGGTTCTGGAAGTGAAGATGCAAATATTCCAGGATTGAAATATGATAAGAATGGAAATTATGAAACTTTCGATTTCGAAGCACAATGTCGATCTGTTTTTGACAATGTAAAATCTATTCTTGAAGCTAGTGGTTCCAAATTTGAAAATTTGTTAGATGTCACTACTTTTTTAACGGATATGAAAAGGGATTTTAAAACGTACAATAGAGTTTATGCTGAATATTTCAAAGATGCGCAACCTTGCAGAACTACAGTTGAGGTGAACGCTCTTCCTTCGCCTATTTCCATCGAATTAAAATGTATTGCAACAATTGATTAATCGACCACTGTAATCGTAGTATAATCGATTCTATAGCCTACACGTGATTGATGTTCTGGGTTATCTGAATCAATATTTCCATAGAAAATTACCGCTTCAATTTTCACTTTTTTATTGTCTAATTCTTGGTAATCATATTTGTTTTCGCCCTTGTTTCTCAAATGAACTGTTTCTCCATCTTCTATCTTAATTAAGGTTTCAAAATAACCAGTAGAGCGACCACCTTTATTGATAAATTCTTCACGAATGATTGTACCATAAACGATTGAATTCTTTCCCTTTGCTTCCTCTAGTTGCTTTGCATTTTTAACTTCTGCGAAAGATAAATTATTGATGATATCTTCTTCTACTCCAACTTTTTTTCGCGTTGAACAAGAAAAAAGTAGAGAATGAAAAATCAATATAAAAATTACTACTCTCATCCGAATGCACAATCATTGGTTTTACAATCAAACTGATAATCTTCTTCCGTTCCGCTTTCAATATCCTTGATTTGTGAACGAATTCCATCACTTTCTTTCTCTGTTAATTTTACTTTTTTCAAGATAGATTTTAGTTCTGACAAGACTTTTTCTTTACTATGGGCAAATGAATTCCAATTGGAGGCATCATCCATGGCTATTTCACGATAGTACAAAATTCCCTCTGCAAAAATGTTTTTTGCATCTAGAAGTTTATCTGTTGCTACAAAAAATTCTTGGTGTTTTCCCGAACCTAAAAGACTCATTCCGCCCAAATCCCAGGTAGGTTCAAACCAATTTGCGCTCATCGTTCCTGGTTCAAAATCCCCTCCATAAGTTTCCACAATAAGGTCAAAAAACTTATCATCGTCTTCACCTTCTGTATCCTTCACTTTTTTCAGAAGTCCATTCAACATCAAATCAAAACAAGGTTCTGTACATTCTGCTTGACAGGCTAATTGTAATCCATTTAGATATTTATTAATGAGTTTAAGATTCTCTAAAATATAATCCAATGAAGCTCGGTATTCATCAAAATATTCGTCTTCCGTTTCTGCTTTTGACATTTGGGCATAAACCTTATTGAAAAATTCTTCTGAAACATTCAAATCACTCAAGTAAATTGATGCGCGGTCTTGGAATTCAGTTAATGCCTTGAAATAAATCAACATTTGTCGTTGAGTAGAAATAGAATCATAAGACTCATGAAATGCAAATAATTCTGCCGTTACACTATCACCTAACATTTCCTTACACATCTTTTTTTCAGATTTAGAAAGGTATTCAGGATAAGGTTTTGAATAATTAGGAGTGATTATTAATGTATCCACTTTTACAATTTCCGTTGTATCATCACTTTTTTCTGATTTTTTCCCTTTTCCTTCCGAATCATTTTCAGATTTTTCTCCACCACAAGACATGATCAAGGTTGAAAAGAGTAAAATGTAGAGGCTGATTTTCATATGTCTATTGTTTTTGATGCAAGATAAATAACTATGTTAGTTTATATCCATTTTATCCAGTATTTTTTCGAATTATTTATCGTTTAGCACTAATTTCAAGTCAATTCAATCCCAAAATTCACTAAATTCGCGGCTTCTTTAAGAATTTAGAACATGAGTAAGTATCCTGAATATAAATCCCTCGACCTGTCGAACATCGCTGAAGAAATACTTCAGAAATGGGATCAGGAAAACACCTTTGAGAACAGTGTTTCTTCTCGTGAAGGCAAAAAACCGTATGTGTTTTTTGAAGGGCCTCCGAGCGCCAATGGAATGCCTGGAATTCATCACGTGATGGCACGTAGTATTAAAGATATATTTTGTCGCTACAAAACATTAAAAGGCTTTCAGGTAAAACGAAAAGCAGGTTGGGATACTCATGGTTTACCTATTGAGTTGGGTGTAGAAAAAGAATTAGGCATTACGAAAGAAGATATTGGAAAAAAGATTTCTATTGAGGATTATAATGCTGCTTGTAGAAAAGCGGTAATGAAATACACCGATGTTTGGAATGATTTAACTCGTAAAATGGGTTACTGGGTGGATATGGAAAATCCATATGTTACTTATGAAAACAAATACATAGAGAGTGTTTGGTGGCTTCTGAAAAATATCTATGATAAAAATTTATTATATAAAGGTTATTCCATTCAACCCTATTCTCCAGCTGCAGGAACAGGATTATCTTCTGCAGAAATCAATTTGCCGGGTTGTTATAAGAATGTGAAAGATAGAAGTGCGGTGGCGATGTTTAAGCTGGAAAAAAGTTCAAAGTTTAAAGTTCAAAGTTTAGTTGAAAACGAACTGGATTCTCCACTTTATTTTTTAGCATGGACAACTACACCCTGGACACTTCCTTCGAATACGGCATTAGCGGTTGGAAAAAATATTGATTATGCTTTGGTAGAGACGTTTAATCTTTTCTCCAGTGAAAAAGTATTTATTATTCTTGCCAGTGACCTTGTTTCTAAAATCTTGAATGAAAAAGGAAAAGATATTTCGTTCGAAGAATATAAAAAAGGAGATAAAGTTGCTCCTTATAAAATATATAAAACTTTCAAAGGTTCAGATTTAATTGGTTTACGCTACGAACAACTTCTTCCCTATGCATTACCTCTTGAAAATGTAGAAAAAGCGTTTCAAGTTATTGCTGGAGATTTTGTGACAACCGAAGACGGAACAGGAATAGTTCACATTGCGCCAACTTTTGGTGCGGATGACATGCGTGCTGCGAAAGAATCAAATGTTCCTGCGATGTTAGTGATCGATGAGAATGGAAAGGCAGTTCCATTGGTGGATTTAAGAGGGAAATTTCGTCCAGAAATGAAAGATAATGTTTTTGGTTTTGATGGTGAATATGTGAAAGAAGCTTATCTGAATGATGCCGAGAAAGCAGGCGAATTAGCAAAGCAGAAAGAATATATGAAGGGAATTATTGCAGATACTTCGAAACTGCAATACCTAAGTGTGGATGAAAGAATTGTTTTAAAATTACAGAACGAAGGAAAACTATTTAAGAAAGAACAATACGAACATAATTATCCTCATTGTTGGAGAACTGATAAGCCGATTTTATATTATCCTCTTGATTCTTGGTTTATCAAAATTCCTCTAGTTAAAGAGCGAATGAGTGAATTGAATAAAACCATCAATTGGAAACCGGAAAGTACAGGCACGGGTCGTTTCGGAGAATGGTTGAAAAATGCGAATGATTGGAATTTATCTCGTTCTCGTTATTGGGGAATTCCATTACCAATATGGAGAAGTGAAACAGGTGAAGAAAAATGTATTGGATCTTTAGAAGAGCTTAGAGCGGAGTGCGAGAGCGCAGTAAAGGCCGGCTACATGAAAATAAGCCCATTAGAAAAATTCAAAACAGATGATTTTTCAGAGGAGAATTATCGGAGTTTCGATTTGCATCGTCCCTATGCTGATGATATAATTTTAGTATCAGAAAGCGGAAAGCCGATGAAACGTGAACTCGATTTAATTGACGTTTGGTTTGATTCAGGTTCGATGCCTTATGCTCAATGGCATTATCCTTTTGAAAACAAAAATTTGATTGATAATAACGAATCTTTCCCTGCAGATTTCATTGCAGAAGGAGTAGATCAAACTCGCGGTTGGTTTTATACTTTACATGCCATTGGAACGATGTGTTTTGATAGTGTGGCTTATAAAAATGTGGTTTCAAACGGACTTGTATTAGATAAAAACGGTGTGAAAATGAGTAAGAGTAAAGGAAATGCAGTTGATCCTTTTTCTACTATAGAAAAATATGGACCAGATGCTACGCGTTGGTATATGATTACAAATGCATCGCCTTGGGATAATTTAAAATTCGATTTTGATGGAATTACTGAAACACAACGTAAGTTTTTCCGCGCTACTTATAATTCTTATGCTTTCTTTTCCTTGTATGCGAATTTGGATAATTTTCATTATGCCGAAAAAGAAATTCCATTAGAGAATAGGCCAGAAATTGATCGTTGGATTTTATCCAAATTGAATTCATTGATTAAATCAGTAGATGCTAATTATGCCGATTATGAGCCCACAAAAGCAGGAAGAGAAATAGAAGATTTTGTATTGGATCATTTGAGCAATTGGTATGTTCGTTTATGTAGAAGAAGATTCTGGAAAGGTGAATATTCAGAAAATAAAATTGCCGCCTATCAAACCCTATACACTTGTTTAGAAACTATCAGTATTTTATCTGCGCCCATCGCTCCTTTCTTTTCAGATAAACTCTTTCGTGATTTAAATACGGTGAGTAAAAAGCATCCTGTAACTTCTGTCCATTTAACCGATTTTCCAATGGTAAATGAAAAATTTATTGATACTTATCTAGAAGAAAAAATGGTGTTGGCTCAAAAAATTTCTTCGATGGTTTTAAGTATCCGTAAGAATAAGAATTTGAAAGTAAGACAACCTTTGCAAAAAATAATGTTACCCGTTCTCAATGAAAAATTCAAAGAACAAGTGATGGCGGTATCCGAATTGATATTATCAGAAGTGAATGTGAAAGAAATTTTATTCCTCAATGAAGATTCAGATATTTTAGTGAAAACATGTAAAGCCAATTTTAAATCATTGGGCGAAAAGTACAAGTTATTGATGAAGCCATTGGCCCATACCATTAAAGAATTGAATAAAGAGCAGATTCGAACTTTGGAAAACACCGATAAATTAGCGCTAATTGTTGAAGGTCAGCCGGTGGTTTTAACATTAAATGATGTAGAAATCATACCTCAAGATGTTCCAGGGTGGCTGGTAGCCAATGAAGGCGGGTTAACCGTTGCTTTAGATATCACTTTGAATAAAGCCTTGATAGAAGAGGGAATTGCCCGTGAAATGGTGAACCGAATTCAGACCTTGAGAAAAGATACTGGCCTCGACCTTACCGATAGAATTGATGTAAAAATCAAACAACATGATGGGATAAATGATGCAATCAAAAATAATTTAGTATATATTTGCTCGGAAATATTAGCTACTTCACTTGAATTGGTTGATTCTGTTAAAGATAACGCAATAGAGGTTGAGGTTGACGATGAAATAAAAACATATATAAGTATCACCAAAATATAGTTTGGACTATGGCAACGAAAAAAAATACAAAAAAAGCAGCTCCTAAGAAAGTAGCTGCCAAGAAAAAACCGGCAGCAAAAAAACCGGTAAAAAAAGTAGCTCCTAAAAAGAAGCCTGCTGCGAAGAAACCCGTAAAAAAAGCTGCTCCTAAAAAAGCGGTTAAGAAAGTTCCTGCCAAAAAGGTAGTGGCGAAAAAACCAATAAAAAAAGTAGTGGCGAAAAAACCCGTGAAGAAAGCAGCTCCTGCCAAGAAAAAGCCGGTAGCTAAAAAAGTTGTTAAGAAAGCCGCTACGGTTAAAAAGGTTGTAGCAAAAGCTCCCGTTAAAGTAGCTGTTAAACCTGTTAAAGTAGAGGTAAAAAAAGTAGCACCTAAAGCGGTTGCTAAAGTGGTTGAACCTGCTAAACCAGCTATGAGAATGGCTACCAAAAAAGAAGAAAAGCCAGTTGAAGCAAAAACTTCAAAAGCTCCTGAGCCTAAAAAACCTGAACTTAAAATGGCCACTTCTAAACCAGCTAAAAAAGAATCAACTCACCAAGGAAAGAAAACACCTTTTTCTGCTCCTGTTGATATTAAATTATTTGCCAATATGAGCAAATCATTTAAAATTCCAGTGTCAAAACCAAATGTAATTAAACAAACTACCCAAGCAGTTGTTGATTCAAGAAGTCGTTATTCTGATACTGAATTACAAGAGTTCAAAGAAATTATTTTGAGAAAATTAGGAGAAGCTCGTAAAGATTTAGAAATGCTGAAAGGATCACTTTCTCATACTGATGATCACGGAACGGATGATACATCACCAAGCTTTAAAATGATGGAAGATGGTTCTGAAACTCTTTCTAGAGAGGAAACAGCTCAATTAGCAGGGCGCCAAGAAAAATTCATTATGGCTCTAGAAAATGCATTGACACGTATTAATAATAAAACTTATGGTGTCTGCCGTGTAACTGGAAAGTTAATTAGTAAGGATAGATTAAGATTAGTTCCTCATACTACTTTAAGCATTGAAGCTAAAAATATGCAAGATTAGAAGAATCCCGATAACTATCGGGAGCAGGTTTTAGTTGCAGATGCATTTAAAGCGCCACTCTAAATAAAATTAAATAATCCCCTTTAACGAGGGGATTTTTAGTTTCAGTAATATCCAACACTAAAATACTACAGACTATTGACGATTTAAAACTAACATTTACCGATATTATACCAACTACATATATAAATTAATCCACTCTTCTCGTTCTTTTTCATCAATACTTCCTCAAAAAATAGTTCCGTAACAGACTGTTATGCAACGATTTTTTGAGTCGTCTTAATAAAAAATCACTTCGAATCT